>NZ_CAKVAM010000006.1 GCF_934725225.1 uncultured Treponema sp. | reverse complement strand
CTTAAGTCTCAGCTTGAGACCCTAGCCTTATAGGCTAAGTGCAAACCACCCGTTTGACGGGTGGTTTGTGATTTTTCTTCGCTGCGCTCGAAAAATCGGATTAGCATAGGGATAAGCGAAATGGGAATAAAAGAAAGTTTTTTAGCCGAAAGAAGAGTTCTTCTCGCAGGTAACGGTATCAGCGATGCGCAGAAAATTAGCTGGAATGATATGCTTTCTTATGTTCAGGAAAAGCTAATCCAAAAAGATAAAAGTCCTGAATCTGAAAAAATAGAAGAAATAAATAACATTTCACCTACCTTGTTTTTCGAATCGCTTTGCAAGAAATCTGCTGATCAAAATAAAACAGAAAAAGAACTTCGCTTATTAGTAAAAGAGTATGTGGGGGATAAATCAAATTTTGTGCATAAGCTTTGGAATATTTATAATGTTATTCTAACAACGAATTTTGACAACAACCTTGTAATCAGCAAGGCTAATGTGATTGAAAATGACGGGGATCCTAAAGAAAAACATCTTACGTATGAAAACAATGTTCAATTTCGAAGATTAGATTTTATATATGACAAAATCCAAAAATCAATTTTTTTTATACACGGATACTTTAGAAATCCATCTACAATCTGTTTGGGGTATGAACAATATACAGAAAATCTGAGCAAAATCGAAAATTTTGTTGTGCAAAAATATTCTGAAAAAAACTATAAAAACAAAACAGAAAACAAGTCAGTTTCGTGGATAGATTATTTTTTCAAGGAAAATACGACTATAGATATTCTAGGCCTTTCTCTTTGTGATGAAGAAATCGACCTTTGGTGGATTTTGAATTACAGGAAAAAAATCCTGCAAAGAATAAAAAACAATAATATAAACTACTACGATATTCCAGTTGACTGCATTGAAGATAATAGCGCAAAAGCTAAGAGAGCTGCAAAACAAAAAATTCTTGAGTCGTTTGGAATAAATATTGTTCAGATAGAAAAAGCAAAAAAATATAATTCTGATTTTTACAGTCTTTGCCTAAAGAAAATAAAGGAAGAAATAAAAAATACAGATTAGAGGAGTTATAAAAATGTCAGAAGAATTTACAGAAAGAAAGCAAATTTTTGCCGGAGCAATCAGAAAATGTCCGAATTGTGGCGCTCAGATTGCTACAGATACGGCAAAATGTCCTTCCTGCGGATTTGTAATTGAAAAGGAAAATGCATCATCTACGATGGAAGAATTTGCAAAGAAGTTTGTTTCATTGAAAACTGATGCGGAGAAAAAGGATTTTGTTGAAACTTACCCGATTCCAAATAACAAGAATGATATCCGCGGATTTTTAAATTATGCATCCAGCCAGAGAGACAAAGATTATGCCGCATTAAAAGACAAAGTCTTTTGGCTGACAGTGTGGAACAACAAGTGCCGTCTGATTGTAAACCAGGGCTTTGATGTATTTGGAGCAGATTCTGATTTTATGCAGTATCTGCACGATTATAAGAACGGAGTTGAAAACTCCGGCAGGGAGATAAAAAAAATAAAAAACAAGCTGCTCTTAAGAAAAATGTTAAAAATTTCAATAGCGGCATTGCTTATGCTTGCTGTCGCCGGAGTTTTTACAGTCAAACAAAAAAAACGGGCAGAACTTGTTTCCGGCTGCGTTGTTCCTAAAGAGAATGTTGTAATAGACCGCACCAAGTATTTTGAAGTTCTTTCTGACGCAAAGATTGAAACGACCAATATCTCTAAAAGAGTTGAAACAGACTCAGACAAGCCTGTGTGGTGCCTTGATACGACTGCAACCGTGGAACTTCAGCCTATTGCAGATGTTAAAAATGAAGTAGTGGAGCGCCTCAAAGAAGTCTATCCTGAATATTACTTATCTCCTGATTTTCATGGTTCAGTTTTCTTTAGGACTTTAGGACACGAAGCGGCTATTGCTTGCCCATATCAATCCCAGAATGCAGTGCTACATGGATTTGACAATGTTCATCAGGTGTCAGAAAGACTGATGAACTCTGACGAAAACGATATAAACAAGCCAATAAAATTAGAAATCAGGCTTACACAGATTGCAGGAAGCAGAAAGGACTGTGAAAATCTGGCAATAAAATTGCACGAGAGAGGGAAATTTAGCTTTAAGATGACCAGCTTCATTGATGCATATTATGAGCAATGGTTGGATGAAAAAAGAGGATGGTAATTTGGCTCATATTTAATCAGAGTGATTATAAAAAAAATCTGCATAGCTTGTGGCATTGCGCAGCGCTTTGTCACAGCACTGATAAATATGCTTTATGAAAGTGTTTCCTTAATAGTTTAACTGGAGAACA
The DNA here is from genome assembly GCF_934725225.1 of uncultured Treponema sp. Lineage (NCBI taxonomy): Bacteria > Pseudomonadati > Spirochaetota > Spirochaetia > Treponematales > Treponemataceae > Treponema > uncultured Treponema sp. The sequence goes on along the minus strand of NZ_CAKVAM010000006.1, from coordinate 218,527 downwards.
ATATGGGACTTTTTGGAAAAAACAAGACAAATGAAGGCGGCATGCTTGATGTCATCCGCTGTGATGAGCCAAGCTACCTTATATGGAAGTGGCGACCGCAAGGTGAGGCTGCAAACACCACTAAAAAAGAAAATGCAATACGTTATGGTTCTTCTCTCCGTGTAAAAGAAGGAGAAGTGGCTATTTTTGTCTATCCTCAAAAGGATGGGAGCCAGCAGGATTTTATTGAAGGACCTTACGACAAAGCAATAAAAACAGGCAATTTTCCGATTCTTGCCTCAATTGCAGGAGCTGCCTTTGGAGGGAAAAGTCCTTTTCAGGCAGAAATCTACTTTATCAACCTTGCAGGAATTATTCAGATAAAATTTGGCGTGCCTTTTTTTGATGTGGCAGATTCTCGTTTTTCGGACTACGCAGTTCCTGTAGCAGTTCGGGGAACAATCAGCTTTAAGATTTCAGATTATAAGGAATTTATAAAGCTGCACCGCCTGATAGATTTTAATCTGGATTCCTTTCAAGCTCAGATCCGTGATTCTGTTATAAAGTATGTAAAAGGTGTGGTTTCAAATATTCCGTCAGACACAGGAATTCCTTTGATTCAGCTGGAGAGAAAGATTTTTTTGATAAATGAGACTGTTGAGAATTATATAAAGCCTCGCCTGCAAAATGATTTTGGAGTAACTGTAAGCGCGGTAGATATTTCTGACGTTGAATTAGACAAAGGCAGTGAAGGTTATAAGGAGCTAAAAGCTGTTACAGCTGATATAACAACTCAGACAACGCAGGCTCAGGCTGCAGTAAACATCAAGCAGATGCAGGATATGCAGCGTGTTCAGATGGAAAATCTTGAAGAAACGCAGCGTATTCAGCGTGAGGAAATGCAGCGTGCGCAGAAGCTTCAGACAGAAAGCGCAAACCTTTCTGCCTTTCAGGTTGAAAAACAAACGGAAGTTGGAATTGCCGGCGCAGCTGCTCTTGGCAATATGGGAGCGAACGGCGGAGCTGGAGTAAACCTTGGTAACGGAAGCGGATTCAATCCTGCTGGCATGATGGCAGGTATGGCAATGGGAAGCGCCATCGGTCAGAATATGGCAGGAATGATGAATGGAGCCTTAGGCGGAATAAATCAACAATTTTCTCCAAAAATGACTGACGCTGCAGTTCCTCCTCCGCCGCCAGTTATTCAGTACAATGTTGCTGTGAATGGTCAAAGCACAGGCCCTTATACAGTTCAGGTTCTTTCGCAGATGGCTGCAAGCGGACAATTCTCAAAAAACAGCATGGTATGGAAAGCTGGAATGACAAGCTGGCAGCCAGCTGGTGAAATTCAAGAATTAGCTGCGCTTTTTGCTCAGAATGTACCGCCAGTTCCACCTGCAATGTAAGGAGATGTATTTTATGAAAGCAAATTTCTTTTTAAGTATATTGTCAGTCTTAATTTCTGCGCTTGCAGGTTATGGCTTTTATGCTGCAAATTCAGGAGAGTCATTCTGTATTCTGCTTGCAATTGGAAGTGGCTTGTGTTTTGCCATAACTTTAATTGGTACTTTAGGAGTTAAAATAGAAGGAAGGAGCGGAAATATTAATTTTAGGATTGTTTCCCTTATTTTCTTTATTATTTTTTTGTTAAGCAATTTAATTTTTGGATTTGTGGGAGTAAAAATAGCTCCTTACATAATTATAAATGGAATATTTTTGTTAATTTTTGCAATTATCGAATATGGAATTGTAAAATCCACTGAATAGAAATTTGAAACCAACTCATTTATTGAGTGTTTTTGACAAAGACCGATCTTCGGCACTTACAAAAATCTCTATTGAAATTAGTTTGAAAGTTTTATATAATTTCTGAACTAATTTATATCCCTCACCGCGGCAAAAATTGGTGAGAAAATCACCATGGTGAATAGGAGTAAAAATTATGGCAACTAGAAGAAATCCTCGTTTTAAGGAATGCAGAAGACTTGGTGTAAATGTCTGCGGACACCCAAAGGCAATGAACAGAGCAAATGATCCGGCTTTCAAGAAGTCAAAGAAAACTTCTGAATACGGAAAACAGCTTTGCGAAAAACAGAAGGTAAAGGCTTACTATGGAATTCTTGAGCGTCAGCTTCGCCGTTATTACGACATCGCTTCAAGAAAAGAAGGAAAGACTGGTGAAAATCTTATCGTTGGTCTTGAAACTCGCCTTGATAACCTTGTTTACCGCATTGGTTTTGCAAATTCAATCCGCATGGCTCGTCAGGTTGTTTCTCATGGACACGTTCGTGTTGATGGCAAAAAAATCAACATTCCGTCTTTCCAGATAAAACCGGGTCAGGTTGTAACACTTTGTGAAAAAGCCCAGAAAAATGAGCAGTTCAAGACAAGCTTCCTTAATGGAAACCGCCGTCCGCTTGCTTATATTGAAGTTTCAGAAGAAGCTTTCTCTGGAAAACTTATCATGATGCCAAAGCGCGAAGAAATTCCTGTAGAAATCAATGAACAGCTCGTTGTTGAATTCTACTCTAAATAATTAGATTCCGCTTTAAAAAGAAAGTCCGCTTGTTTTTCAGGCGGATTTTTTTTGTTTAAATATCATTTTTTAATATTCGCATACGGAGCAGAAAAGTCCGTTTTTTATTACAATTGAATAAATGAGCATATAAAGGTAGGTTTCTTCAAGCACAGAGCCTGTTTCCCTGATTGAAATGTCGGTTGCGGAAAGAAGCGCGAGAACTGAAGATGCGGCGCCTGCTGTCCAGATTTTTGCTGCCTTTGAGTATTTTTCCTGATTCCGCTTGCCTGAAAATCCTGATGACTTTAGCTCTGAGTCGGCTGGAGATTTTCCGTCTGAATGAAGCGAATGCCATAGCCTAAGCTGCCTAAAGCAATATGTGAGTCCTGCGATTAATGCGATTCCGTTTGATTCTTTTGTTGCGCGGATTTTCTGAAGAATTTCTAGTGAATTTTCAAAACGTTGCTGGGGATTTTTTGAAGTGTCTGCCATTGAGTCAAAAAGTGTAAACGCATTTTCTTCCCTGTTGTGCGAAAGAATTTTTTCCACGTCAGCGGAAGTAATTGTTGCGCCTTTTTCAAAGCAAAAGAAAAATCTTGAGCACTCAGACTTGAGGCTTTCCGTGTTGTTTTCGACCATTTCAAGAATTTGCTCAACTGCGTCCGGCGCAATAGAAAATCCGTTTTTCCTGAAGAAATTTTCAACCCACTGAGGCTTTCTGTTTTCAAACATTTCCCAGAAAATTTTTTTGTGGCTGGAAGGAACTGCGCTTTCAATTTTTTTGTCTATGGAATTTTCTTCGGAAATTAAAACAAGCGTGTTTGGAGAATTTTTAGAAGCCTTTATCCAGGAAACAAGAGATTCAATGTCGCTTTTCTGCTTTATTTGCTCGGCATTTCTAAGTGTTATAAAAAGCGCCGGAGAAAAAAGGCTTGCATTTTGAAGCTGGGCTACAATGTCTTCAATTCTTACATCGGCGGCGTAATATTTGTACTGCTCAATTCCGTTGTTTTTCTTTGAGGCTGCATCCCGGAGATTTTCTATTGCTTCGTTTTTTTCACCGGCTTCTGGACCTGTAAAAAGATAGACTTCTGTTTCTGCCATTCTAGTATGTTCTTACAAGTCCGACCATTATTCCTGCAATCTGAACATCGCGTGTGTAAATCGGCTGGAAATCTGGGTTTTCTGGCTGAAGGCGGATTCTTTCTTCTTCACGGTAGAATCTTTTTAATGTGATTGCGTTGTTTACAACAGCGACAACAATCTGTCCTTCTGTGGCGATTTCTGCCTGCTCGATTATTGCAAGGTCGCCGTCAAGAATTCCTGCGTTTGCCATGCTTGCGCCGCGGACATGAAGGGCAAAGTAGCTTTTTCCCGGGCGGACAAAAGGTTCTGCGATGTTTACATAGCCGTCAAGGTTTTCCTCGCAAAGAAGTGGTTTTCCTGCGGCTACAGTTCCAAGCAGCGGAATTTTTGCCAGGAATGGCTTTGTTTCCCTTACAAGTCCGTCGTCTTTTAAAACACGGATTGAGCGCGAGCGTTTTTGGCACTGCGAAAGATAGCCTTTTTTCTGGCAGGCGGCGATATGGTCTTGCACGGCTCTAAGTGAAATTCCGAAGTTTTCTCCAATTTCGCGTACAGTCGGAGGATAACCGTTTTCTTCTGTAAAACGCGCGATAAATTCCAGAACTTCCTTTTGCCGGTCTGTAAGATTTTTCATCGGCTACTCCTCTTCAAATTTCGCTTCAAAAAGGTTGAAGATCGCTTCGGCAGCTTCTTTTTCGTCCGAACCTTCAGCCTTTAGAGTTATGTTTGTGTTATATCCAGCCGCCATTGTGATAACGCCCATTATTGACTTGGCGTTTACAGTGGTCGAGTCTTTTTCGAGGATTATTTCTGATGAAAACTTGTTTGCTGTCTGGGCAATCAATGCTGCAGGCCTTGCGTGGATTCCTGCGCGGTTTCTAACTGTAAGAATTTTCTCTGTCACAGTGGCACTTCCTTTGTTTTTATTTTTTGGACTCAATAAGAGTCTTCTTTTCCATAGTAATCTCTCTGGGCGGCTCCGGTTTCTATCCAGCGCAAAATATTCTGGTTGAATTCCTGCGCGGAATAATAGCCCATCGTCTTTAGCCTTTCATTCATTGCGGCGGCTTCAATTATAATTGGGAGATTTCGTCCTGGTTTTACAGGAATTTCTATAATCGGAATTTTTACGCCCAAAAGGTCTATAAAAGCTCCTTTTGTTCCGATTCTGTCATAAACTTTTGTCTGGTTCCAGGCTTCAAGCTTTATTACCATCTGCACTTCTTTTTGCTCACGGATTGCGCCGACTCCGTAAAGCTGGGCGATGTTTATAATTCCAAGTCCGCGGATTTCCATGTGGTGGCTTATAAGCTTGTTTGCTCCCTGTCCGATAATCGAGTTTCCGTTTACGCATCTTATTTCAACAATGTCATCCGCAACAAGACGATGTCCGCGCTCAACAAGCTCAAGCGCAGTTTCACTTTTTCCGACGCCGCTTTCTCCAATAAGAAGAATTCCAACGCCGTAAACTTCTACAAAAACTCCGTGGAGCGTTTTTCTTGGAGCGAAAATATTTGAAAAGACTCTTAAAAGCCGCTGTGAAAAATCCGTTGAAATCAAGTCAGTCTGAAGAACCGCGCACCTTGAAGATTCCGCGACTGAAAGAAAAAATTCTGAAGGCTCAATGCTGTGGCTAAAAACGATGCAGGGCATTTCATAAGTAAAGAATTTTTTTATAAGATCGAAATTTCCTTCGGATTCAAGCTTTCTAAGATAAGCGGATTCTCCTCTTCCAAAAAGCTGGACGCGTTCATAAGCAAACGACTCGTAAAATCCGGAAATTGCAAGTCCCGGGCGGTTTATGTCGGAAACAGTTATTTCCCTGTAAAGTCCAGATCTTCCCGCGATGCACTTCATGTTCAGCGAGTCCTGGCCTTTTAAATCCAAGTCAAGAAGGTCTAAAACTGTTATCTTTTTTTCCGACATATATATAGTATACAACTATAAACAAACAAACTCAATATGGAATGGCCAATGAAAAACAAAAAAACTGAAACTGAATGGTTTGAAAATGAAGATTTTTGGCTGAACTACGGCCCTGTTATGTTTGATGGGCAGCAGTGGGCGCAGGCGGCAGGAATTGCAAAAAGCGTGATGAATCTTGCAGAACTTTCTGAAAGAAATTCTGTGCTGGATGTTTGTTGCGGACCTGGCAGAATCAGCGTGGAACTTGCGCTTCTTGGGCTGAACGTTACCGGCGTTGACATAACTCAGCCGTTTTTGGATGCGGCTGACGAAACTGCACAGGACGAAGGTGTTCAGATTGAATTTGTAAACAAGGACATGAGAACTTTTTCTTCACGCAAAAAATTTGACGCCGCCGTGAACATTTACAATTCGTTTGGCTACTGCGACAAAATCAGCGACGACATAAAAATCCTAAAAAAAGTGAATGTTGCTCTTAAAAAAGGCGGAACTTTTGTGCTTGAATGTATAAGCCGCGAAACTGCCGTAAAATATTTTACAGAAGGCGAATGGTTTGAACGCGCCGGAATGACCGTTCTTACGGAATTTAAAGTGCAGGGCGCCTGGGAAGGCTTGGTTTCAAAATGGATTTTGATTGGCAAGGACGGAAAACGAATTGAGCACGAATTTGTCCAGCGCCTTTATTCCGCCGCCGAGCTGCGCGACATTCTTTGCAACGAGTGTGGATTTTCTTCTGCGCAGGTTTTCGGAGGATTTTACGGCGAGCCTTACGACCAAAACGCCAAAACAATGGTAATCGTTGCAAAAAAATAATTTTTCAGTTTTCGCAGTTCATTTTTAAAGATGCCCTTATTGTATAGGTCTAAAAAAGGTTATAAAATACGGACTTATATATTTTCTCGGAGGCTTTTTTTATGGAAGGCGATATTACTGCCCGGATGGGAACTCTTGTTATTCAAATCGGAGTTTTGCTTTTTGCTGTCCGCTTTTTTGGATTTCTTGCTAAGAAAGTCAGGATTTCATCGGTTCTTGGCGAGTTGATTGCCGGTGTTGTTATCGGTCCTTATGCTTTGGGTGCAATTCCGCTTCCTGGGTTTCCGTCTGGAATTTTCAGCTTGAATTCTGCTTCGCTTGCTGTAACTCCTGAGCTTTACGGTTTTTCTACTGTGGCTTCTGTTATTTTGCTTTTTGCTTCCGGTCTTGAAACTGACCTTGCGCTTTTCTTGCGTTATTCTCTTGCGGGCGGCGTGATTGGTCTTGGCGGAGTTGTGGCTTCGTTTCTTTTGGGCGACATTGCAGGAATGATGCTTTTTGGCTGCGGAATAATGGATGTAAGATGTCTTTTCCTTGGAATTATGTCCACCGCGACTTCTGTAGGAATTACGGCGCGCATTTTGTCTGACAAAAAGAAGATGGATTCCCCGGAAGGCGTTACGATTCTTGCCTCTGCTGTTTTTGACGATGTTCTTGGAATTATTCTTCTTGCTGTTGTGATGGGAATTGTTGCGGCTTTGAGTTCTGAAGGCGGACAGGTTTCAATTGACGGCGTTAAGATTCTTTTGATTGCTGCGCGCGCTTTTGGAATTTGGCTTGTGTTTACCGCTGCTGGTCTTGTTTTTTCAAAGAAAATTGCAAAGTTCCTAAAGCTTTTTAAGCATTCTTATGATTTTTCGATTTGCGCTTTGGGAATTGCGTTGCTTCTTGGCGGCTTCTTTGAAAAGCAAGGGCTTGCGATGATTATCGGCGCGTACATTACAGGACTTTCACTTTCTGCAACTGACATTGCGGCGATTATTCAGGAAAGAATCCATGGACTTTACAAATTTTTTGTTCCGCTGTTTTTTGCTGTAATGGGAATGATGGTGAATATGCGCGAGCTTATGTCCAAGGAAGTTCTTGCGTTCGGCGCGTTCTATACTGTGCTTGCGGTTGTTGCGAAAGTTGTTGGCTGCGGACTTCCTGCCTTGGGATTCGGCTTTAACTTGAAGGGAGCTTTGAGAATTGGCTGCGGAATGATTCCTCGTGGAGAAGTTGCTCTTATTATAGCCGGAATCGGTCTTACAGCTGGAATTCTTGATGAGCAGATGTTCGGCGTTGTTATTCTTATGACGCTTGTTACAACTTTGTTTGCGCCTCCTCTTATTTCCGCGGCTCTTTCTATAAACGGAAAGGGAACAAAAAAAGAAACCCGCTCAACAGACAACGTTGCGTTTACTTGGGATTTTGGCTCTGATGAAATTGCCGACCTTGTAATTGATATTTTCCTTAAGGATCTTAGAAGCGAAGGATTCTATGTTCAGATGATGAATATTTCCGACGGAATTTCCCAAGCAAGAAAAGACGGAATTTCTCTTTCAATTACAGAAACTGAATCTGTTGTAAAAATTGAAACAAGCGCGGAAGATTCAGGCTTTGTAAAAAATGCGATGTACGAAGTTTTAATCCGCCTTGGAAATCTTGTTCAGAATTTAAAGGAAAACTATGTTCCTGAAAAAATAAATTTCTTTGACCAGAGCGAAGTGAGCCGCACAAGTTCCGACATTCTTAAGCTTTTTGCGCCGGACGCTGTTTCTGTGGATTTGAAGGGAACTACAAAAGATCAAATTCTTCAGGAAATGGTCATGCTTCTTGCAAATTCCGGGGCTGTGCGCAACTGGGAAACTGTTCTTGCCGATGTGCGTGAGCGTGAAAATATTATGAGCACTGGAATGCAGCATGGAGTTGCTTTCCCTCACGGAAAATCCGACGCTGTTACCCACACTTGCGTTGCCTTGGGAATTAGCCGTAACGGAGTGGACTTTGATTCTCTTGACGGTGAAAAGTGCAAGGTCTTTGTTATGATTGTTTCGCCGAAAAAAACTTCTTCGCCGCACATGCTTTTGCTTTCTTCCATGAGCTACATTCTTCGCGATGAAAAAAATGTTGAGGAACTTTTGAAATGTCCTGACGCAAAATCGCTTTTTGAAAAGATGAAAGAATTTGCCGCGCGGAAAAATAATTCTTAAACTGAAAAAAAATTTTGCAGTTGATTCTGCATTTTTTGTTTTTCTTGAGCAATAAAGTTTTTATAAGAAAAAATCAGACTGCCTAGTAAAGTAAAATTTATTAGGCAGTTTTTTTTGCGCAAATAAAAAGAGGACTTTATGGCAGAAGAAATCAATGATGAGTTTTGGGCAATTCCAGAATCGGAAGAAGAAAGCACTTTGGATTCTGATGAAGTTTTGCAGGCGGCGAAAAAAGCTTTTGGTATTTCTTATTTTTTTCCGTGGCAGAGAATTGTAATTGCAAATATTTTGGATTCGGCAAATCCAAGAGATGATGTTTTAAAAGATGATGTCTGTTCTAACGGACGGCAAATTGTTTTGCTTCCGACTGGAGCTGGAAAATCGCTTTGCTTTCTTGCTCCGGCTTTGCTTTTAGATAAACCTACGCTTGTTATCTATCCTTTGCTTGCGCTTATTTCAGATCAAAAAAGAAGAATGGATGAAGGCGGTCTTGACTGCGTTGTGTTTCGAGGCGGCCAGACTGATTTAGAGCGTGAAGAAAATTTTATGCGCATAAAGAACGGCGCAAAAGTGATAATTACAAACCCAGAGGCGTTGCAAAATCAAAATCTTTTGGAGCAGCTTTGTTCATTTGGAATTGTTCACATTGCAATTGATGAGGCTCATTGTGTAAGCGAGTGGGGCGATTCATTTAGGCCTGCGTATTTAAATCTTGGAAAAGTTATAAAGAAAATTAATCCGCCTGTTGTAACCGCTTTTACTGCGACTGCTTCGGAAAGTGTTCTTGCAAGAGTTTCTGAAGTTCTTTTTGATGGAGAGGCGAAAATTGTAAGAAGCGAAAGCGACCGTCCGAATATTCACTATAAAGTTGTAAAATGCTATGCAAAAAAACGGACTGCCTTTTTACTTGCGCTGACGGAACAAAAGCCGCTGATTATTTTTTGCGGAACTCGTGCAAAATCTGAAGACATGGCGAGGGAACTTTCTGCTTACTACGGAAATGACAAAGTGAAATTTTATCATGCTGGAATGACCCGCGAAGAAAAGCAAAAAGTTGAAAAATGGTTTTATCCAAAAGACGATGCGGTTTTGTGCTGTACTTGCGCTTTTGGAATGGGAGTGGACAAGAAAAATATCCGCACTGTCATTCATTTGGAGCCAAGTCCAAGCGCGGAATCTTATATTCAGGAAGCCGGCCGCGGCGGAAGAGATGGGGAAATTTCAAATGCGATATTGCTTTGGAGTTTTAATGACCACAAAAAATTTTCAGCAATAAAAGAAAATGACAGAAGAAAAATTATGCAGAAATTTGCAGAAAGCAAAACTTGCCGCCGTCAAATTTTATTAGATGCTTTGGGCGGAGAACAGGCTGTGTGTGATGGCTGTGATGTTTGCTCAGGAAAATCAGATAAAAAAATTGCGCCTGATGCAAAAATTGTTCTGGAGCTTGTAAGAAAAAATCCAAACCGTTTTACTCAAGATGAATTGAATCAAGAGGCGATGATTGCCTTGAATAAAATTGCTGGGAAAAATTGCTCAGTGAATATTTATGAACATTCAGATACGGATGAAATTATAAGTCAGCTTAAGATGCAAAAAATCATCCGTATAAGAAAGTTTCCGTTTAAAGGACTTATTGCTCCTGCTCACCAAAATTTAAAGTTGTGTTTTCGCCAGTTATTGCGAACCAAGCGGAAGGATTTTCAATCCAGTATTTTTTGAAGACACGGAGAATTTCTTGCGCGGAAGTTTGCTTGATCTGTTCCAGTTGCTTTAGGTCGTAGTCAATATCGTTGAACTGAATCAAGTTGTATCCCATTATTGAAACTAAGCCTGCGCTGGTTTGCTGGCTTTGGTAAGTTTGATTTATATACGAATTTTTGTAGCCTTCCAAATTTTGTTCAATCGTTGAAAATTCATAGCTTCCGTCCGCATTTGTTTTTTCTACGATTTTGTCATTTGCCATGTAGTTTCTTGCTTCTTGCATGGTTTTTTCAAAATTGACAAAATCAGAAACTTTAAATAAATGCTCAATTCCGTAAGGTGCTTTCGAGCCGATGACATAACTCTGCGGCGAATAGCAAATTCCATAGTGCTCTCTTACAACATTAAAAAGAATGTCTGTGTAAATATTTCCTGCAAGCACGCATGGAATAAAGTTAGGCTCGGTGTTTGCAGGAGAAGCGAAAACTTTTGTAATGTATGCCGTTCCTTCTGCTGACGGATGGCGAAGTGTAACCGGCGCATTTTTTTGTATGCTGATTGGCTGTATGATTTTTCTTTTTGTTTCCTCGTTTGAAAATTTTAATTTTCCAATTGTGCTGTTCAGTTTTTTTATTAAAAATTCTGAATCAATTTTTCCTGAAACAACAACAGAAAAATTTCCATTTGCCAAAAGCTTTTTGTGATAATTTTTTAAATTTTCTATTGTAATATTTTTTATTGAATCAGGAGTTGCAAAAGTTTTTGCTTCGTAAGGATGACCTTTGTAAAGTTCATTTGAAATTGTGTAAGCCAAAAAAGATTCCGGGTCGTTGAAAATTCCTTGTATTCTTTGGCGCAAAGCATTGATTGTGTTTTCATAGTCATCCTGCTTAAATGTAGGATTTAAAAATCCGTCCAGAAAAACTGAAAGTGTTTTTTCAAAATGCTTGTCCATTGTATTTAAGTAAAGTGCGCTTCCAGAAAGTTTTGAAAAATATCCTATGCTGGAATTTGTGTCGTATGAAATTTCTGTTCGCTTTTTGTACGAAAACTTTTTTGAAGAATCCGCCATGAAAGAAAACAATGTCGTTTCCATGCCCGATGTTTCTGGTGTAAGTTTTTCAACTCCGCCCGGACAAAGAATCGCAATGGAAATAATTTTGTCGCTCGTGTTGTTTATGTAAACAGGAATTTCGTTTTTCAGTTTTTTAATTTCAATATTCCGTTTTAAAATTTTATTTTCAGTTTTGCTCGACTGATTTTCTTGCGGAATGTAAATATTTTTTTCTTCTGCAAATTTGTAATTTGAATTCTGAATCGGTTCTTTTAATTCAAATTGTTTTTCCTGCCACCATCTTTTTTCATCGGAATGAATTTCATAGAATCCTGTGCTTTCAAAATCTTTTTTCGTGCTGTTGTAAATTTCAGGATTTAAAAGAACGCTTACGAGCGGCTTTTTGTTTGATAAATATTTTTCTACAATTCTTTTTACATCGTCCTGCGTAACTTTTGAAAGATTGTCGTAGTAGCTGAAAAAGTATTCTGCATTTGTATTCGTCCACCAGCTTCGGATGCTTGTCAAAAGTTCTGAAGGAGTTTCTGTTGTCAGCGTCTGATTGTCTTTTAATTTTTCTATTATTTTTGATTTGTAAGATTCAGTAAAAAATTTTTTCTCGTTTGCAATTTTCGGAATAATTAAATTTTGAATTTCTGAAAGAATTTTTTCCGTTCGTTCTGGAAGTAAAGTTTCCGGCTCTGACACAATTGTTCCGAATTCAAAAAGTCCGTTCGCTCTTACTGTGGCATATTGCGCCCAAGAATTGTTGAAGTCTGGAATTTTAAATTCTGAATTTTTGTAAAGCGACTGAATGTATTCTCCGTTTGGCTCTGACAAAAGATACATCAGATAGTCCGCGGCATAAGTGTCTTGCAAATCAAAGTCTGCGTCCGGACCTCTGAACTGAATCATAATCTGCGCAAGTTCCTTTGTGATTTTGTCAAAAGGCATTACGCAAAATTGTGTACTTTCAAACGGTTCTTTTTTTTGCTGAATTGAATGTTCAATATTTGAATTGTTGTTGCTCCAAGTTCCGAATATTTTTTCTGCAAGCTTAAAAGTTTCTTCGGGCTGAATATCTCCGCCGATGAAAAGTGCGGCATTTTTTGGAATGTAGTATTTTCCTTTTATTTCTTTTAGCTGAGTTGAAGTCGCATTTCTTACAGCGTCAAATGAACCGCCGGAATCAAGTTTGTACGGCGCATCTGGAAAAAGTTTTTTGTTTAAATAGCTATAAAAAATTTTTGATGGCTCTGATTTTCCGCCTTCAATTTCTGAAAGCACAACTTTTTTTTCATTTTCAAGTTCCTGCTCATCAAGAAGAGGAGAACGAACCGCCGCATTCCAAAACGCAAGTCCTTCCTCAAGTTTGTTTGACGGCACTGTGAAAAAATAATTCACATGGTTTATTCCTGTTGTTCCGTTCCAGCTTGCAACTCCAAGATTTGAAAGTGCCCTGTTCACTGATGCCGCATCTTTGTAAAGTTTGTTTCCCTTGAACATCATGTGCTCATACAAATGAAAAAGTCCTGCGGTTTGCGGAGTTTGCGTTATGGCTCCAGCGCGGATTGCAATTTCAATATAGACTAATGGAACTGTGTGGTTTTCTGCGGCAAAAACTGTAAGGCCGTTTTCCATTTTGTATTCATATAAATTTTCAACTGGAGTTTTTTCGGCGTGAATGAAATTCAGTGTAAATAAAAATACAAATAATGAAATAATCTTAATAAATTTTTTGTTTTGTTTCATAAGTTTATTTCACTGAATTTTTGCTAGATTTTCAAGAGCGTTTTGTTTTGCGCGGAATAAATTTTTATTATGAAAAAAAAATCCGTGGCGAAATTTTTCACCACGGAAGTTTGTTTTAGACTACTGTGTATCCAGCCTTTTTTACTGCATCTGAAATTTTTTTGTCATCGACTTCTTTTGAAAGTTTTAAGACAACTTTTCCTGTTTCATGGTCTGCTGTGGCTTCTTCAATTCCTTTGATTTTTTCAAGAGCTTCTTTTACGTGCGCTTCGCAATGTCCGCACATCATTCCTTCAACTTTTATAGTTTTTTCAATCGTTGACATAGTAACCTCCTCTTGTCTTTTTGAAGATTGAAATTTATTTTCTGATTTGGAAAATTTGTATGGCTTAAAAAAATTCAGTCTAAGCGCATTTGTTACAACGCAGAAACTTGAAAGGCTCATTGCCGCCGCCGCGAACATTGGATTTAAAAGCAGTCCGAATGCTTTATAGTAAACTCCAGCTGCAAGAGGAATGCCCGCAACATTATAGAAAAATGCCCAGAATAAATTTTCATGAATATTTTTCAGAGTTGCTTTGCTAAGCCGAATTGCCGCCGGAACATCTAGCAGTGAATTTTTCATAAGAACAACTTGCGCGGAATCAATTGCAATGTCGCTGCCTGCTCCAAGTGCGATTCCAATGTCTGCGCTTGCAAGTGCCGGAGCATCATTGATTCCGTCTCCAGCCATCGCAGTTTTTCCTTTTGATTTTAAAGTTGCAATTGTCTTTGCTTTTCCGTCTGGAAGAACGCCCGCGATAATTTTTTCTATGCCGGCATTTTTTGCGATTGCCTGCGCCGTTTTTTCATTATCGCCTGTAATCATAACCGGAGTTACAGACATTGCCTTTAGCTGCGAAACCGCCTGCGCACTGTCGTCTTTTATTTTGTCCGCAACGCACATCATTCCAAGAATTTTATTTTCCTTTGCGAATATGAGCGGAGTTTTTCCTTCGGAAGCAAACAAAGCCGCTTTTTCTTTTATTGCTGAAATGTCTGCATTTTTTTCTATGAAGACTAAGTTGCCTGCAAAAAATTTTTCTCCTTTGATTGTGCATGAAATTCCATTTCCCGGAAGCGAAACAAAATCCTGCGTGTCGAAAAGTTCTTCGCTGGCAAAACTTGAGTTGCTGAAAAATTTTACAACAGCTTTTGCAAGAGGATGTGAGCTTTTGGATTCAAGCGATGCTGCAATTTTTATCAAGTCCTTTTCTGAAATATCATTCGTCGCAACAATGTCAGTTACTTCCGGCTCGCCTTTCGTTATTGTTCCAGTTTTGTCTAGCGCGACAATTTTTATTTTTCCAGTTTCCTCAAGTGAAGTCGCGGTTTTAAAAAGAATTCCGTTTTTTGCTCCGACTCCGTTTCCGACCATGATAGCCACTGGAGTTGCAAGTCCCAACGCGCAAGGACAGCTTATGACAAGAACTGCGATTGCTCTGGACAATGCAAAGTTGAATTCCGCGCCACAAATCAGCCAGACAAAAAATGTTATTGCTGAAATTAAAAGCACGGACGGCACAAAAATTCCAGAAACTTTGTCTGCTGTTTTTGCAATCGGAGCTTTTGTTGCGGAAGCGTCGCTTACAAGTTTTATTATTTGTGAAAGCGCAGTTTCTTCTCCGACACGCAATGCCTTGCATTTTAAAAATCCGTTTAAATTTATAGTTGCCGAATATACTTCGCTTTTTGCAGATTTATCGACTGGAATGCTTTCTCCTGTTAATGCGGATTCGTTTACAGAAGATTCGCCTTCAATTACAATCCCATCGACAGGAATATTTTCTCCGGGCTTTACAATAAAAACGTCGTCTTTTTTTACTTCGCTTATTGGAATTACAATTTCTTTGCCTTCACGGATGACTGTTGCGTTTTCAGGCTTTAGCTTTATTAGATTTTTTAGAGCGTTTGTAGTTTTTCCTTTTGAAATGGACTCGAGCATTTTTCCTACAGTGATTAAAGTTACAATCATTGCAGCTCCTTCAAAATAGAAGTTGTCCATACATTTCATTACGCGCGGCTCATCGCCTTTTAGAACTGCGTCAGTCATGTTGAAAAGAACCAGTGTGCTGTACACAAATGAAACTCCGCTTCCGAGTGCAACGAGCGTGTCCATGTTTGGAGTTCCGTGAAGAAGTCCTTTAGTTCCGCTTATAAAAAATTTTCTGTTGATGAATAAAATTATGATTGTAAGCAAAAGCTGAACAAGTCCCATTGCGACATGGTTTCCGTTGAACCAAGAAGGAAGCGGAAAGCTCAGCATCATGTGTCCCATGCTGAAATACATGAGAATCAAAAGAAAAATCAATGAACTTGCCAAGCGGCTTTTTAGATTTTTTAGTTCTGAATTTTCTAGCAAAAGTTCCTGGTCTTCTGAATTGCTTGTTTTTTCGCTGCCTGAAACTTTTGCGCCATAGCCTGCTTTTTCAACAGCTTGAATTATGCTTTTTGCGGAAGCCGTTCCTTCCACGGACATTGAATTTGTAAGAAGGCTTACAGCGCAAGATTGCACGCCTTTTACTTTTGTTACTGCATTTTCAATTCTAGCCGAACAAGCGGCACAGCTCATTCCTGAAATAAGAAATTTTTCCATTCGAACCTCCTTGCTTACAGACAAAAGTCAAGAATGAAATTTCCTTTTTATTATGGAATAGTTTTTATAAATTTATATCCTGCATTTTCAACAGCAGATTTGATTTCTTCGTCTAAAATATTTCTGCTTGCTTCAAAAACCGCAGTTCCATTTTTGTAGTTTACTTTTTTTACAGAAAGCTCTTCGATTTTATTCAGCGAGTTCCATAATTTTTTTGCGCACTCTGAGCATTTCATTCCTTCTGTAAAAACTGTCTTTTTTTCAACAACAGGATTTTCAAGCTGTTTTTTTTCAACTAAAGTTCCGCCGCCTCCGCCGCAGCAAGAACTTTCGCCTTTAAAATGCTTTATTGAATTTCTTAAGGCAAATGCAAAAACTACAATTATAAATAAAACTAAAATTACATTTATCATTTTTTTCTTCCATGAAAATTTATTTCATAAGTTTTTGAAGTGTGCGGACAAGCTCGTCAACAATTTCTTCGTCGCCTTTTTTTATTCCTTCTGCAACACAGCCTTTTATGTGGCTTGCAAGGAGCTCCTTTGTGAACGAGTTAAATGCGGCTTGGCACGCTGAAACTTGAATGAGAATGTCCGTGCAGTATGCGTCGTTCTGGAGCATTTTTTTTACTCCATTGATCTGACCTTCAATTCTGCTGAGTCTGTTTACGAGTTTTCTTAATTCCTCTTCCGGGCGTTTGGTTGTCTTGTTTGCACAGCAAGATTTTTTTTCTTCTTCCATTTCCATAATTTTTCTCCGTGGTAAGTTTTTTATTATACTATACCATGCTACTGTATATGTCAATATACCGGGGAAAGGTTTTGAATTATTTTTCAGCGAGAAAATGAAATTTTTTTGCGACAATTTAAAATAAAAAATCCCTGCGAAAGACAAATAAAATTCATTCCGCAGGGAAATATTGTTTTGATGAAAGATTTTTAGTTGTAGATTGGTCTTACTTTTGTAACGTCTTTTATAGCAGCAAGATTTTCCAAAGTTTGCTCGGTGACTTTTCCTGCCACATCAATAATGTTGTAGGCAACTTCACCGCGGTTTTGGTTGACCATTCCTTCGATGTTGAGATTTGCTTCTCCAAGAATTGTCGTGAACTGCGCAACAAGTCCCGGCTCATTTTTGTGGCTAATGCAAAGTCTTGTTCCGCCGCAAGGAATTGGGTTGTCTGTTGTTGTCTTTGGGAAGTTTACGCTGTTTTTGATGATTCCGCGCTCAAGGAAATCACGAAGCTCTTTTACAGCCATTACCGCGCAGTTGTCTTCTGCTTCTGGAGTTGAAGCTCCCAAATGCGGAAGGCAGATTACTTTGTCGCAGGCAATAAGTTCTTCAGCTGCAAAGTCTGTAACCATGCACGAAATTTTTCCGGCTCTGATTGCCGCAAGAACATCTTCGTTGTTTACAAGTCCGCCGCGCGCAATGTTTATGAGCTTTACGCCGTTTTTCATGTTCTTGATTGTATTTGCGTTGACAAAGCCTTTTGTGTCTGGAGTTTCCGGAACATGAAAAGTAAGGTAGTCAGCTTTTGCAAGAAGAGTGTCCAATGTTTCAGCGTGCTTAACCTGATGATTCAAGCTCCAAGCGGCATCTACGGAAAGAAACGGATCGTAGCCGATTACATTCATTCCAAGTTCTACGGCTGTGTTTGCAACCTGCGCTCCAATTGCTCCAAGTCCGATTACGCCTAAAGTTTTTCCTTTTACTTCCTGACCGATGAAATTTTTCTTTCCCTTTTCAGCAAGCGTTGCGATTTCTGCGCCTTTTCCGGCAAGTGAATTTACCCACTGGTTTGCGGCGATTACAGGACGGCTTGCCATAAGAAGTCCGAGGATTACAAGTTCCTTTACAGCGTTTGCGTTTGCTCCCGGCGTGTTGAAAACTACAACGCCTTTCTGAGCAAGGTCTTTTACCGGAATGTTGTTTACGCCGGCTCCTGCGCGGGCAACAGCTTTTATGTTCGGGTCGATTTCCATTGAAAGCATATCGTGGCTGCGAACAAGAATTGCGTCCGGCTTTACAATTTCGCTTGCAATTTCGTATTCATCGCGCGGAAAGTTATCAAGTCCAACTGCGCTGATTCTGTCTAGTGTCTGAATCTTAAACATTTTTTTCTCCGTTTGTTATTTGTTTTCTTCTGCGAATTTTTTCATGAACTCAACAAGAGCCTTGACTCCGGCTATCGGCATCGCATTGTAAATTGAAGCTCTCATTCCGCCAACAAGTCTGTGTCCTTTAAGATTTACAAGACCCGCGGCTTCAGCTTCTTTTACAAACTTTGCATTGATTTCTTTTTCCTTTGCAATGTCGGCTTCGTCTTTTGAGCCTGTTGAATATTTTGTAAGGAACGGAACATTCATGAGCGAGCGGCTTCCTTTTTCTGCTGTGGCGTGATAGAAATCGCTTGAGTCAAGATAGTCGTAAAGATAGTTTGCTTTTTCAACATTCAGTTTGTTGATTCCAGTTGCTCCTCCGTTCTTTTCAATCCAGTCAAGAACTTTTCCGAGAACGTAAATTGTGTAGCAAGGCGGAGTGTTGTACATGCTTCCGTTGTCTGCGTGAGTTTTGTAGCAAAGCATTGTCGGAGTTCCTTCGCGCGGATTTTCTGTAATCAAGTCTTCGCGGATTATAACAAGCGTAACTCCAGCCGGAGCAAGATTTTTCTGCGCGCCTGCAAAAAGAAGTCCGAACTTTGAAACGTCAAGTTCTTCGCTCAAAACGCAAGATGAAATGTCTGCTACAAGCGGAATTTTTCCAGTGTCGGGAATGTACTCGTAGTGAGTTCCCATTATTGTGTTGTTGAAGCAAATGTACGCATAATCGTAGTCGCCTTCAATTTTTTCAACACGCGGAATGTAAGAATAATTTTTGTCTTCACTTGAAGCGATTATGTCAACTTTTATTCCAAGATGCTTTGCTTCCGCCGCCGCCTTTTTTGCCCAGACTCCAGTCTGAATGTAAGCCGCTTTTCCTGTGTGGATGCCAAGATTTTCTGCGACCATTGCAAACTGAGTTGAACCGCCTCCCTGCAAAAAAAGAATTTTGTAGTTTTCTGGAACTTTCATAAGCTTGCGGACTTGAGCTTCCGCGTGGTCAATTATCGCCTGATATGTGCTTGAGCGGTGGCTCATTTCCATTACTGACTGGCCGCTTCCGTTGTAGTCGAGCATTTCTGCTGCGCATTCTTTTAAAACTTCTTCCGGCAAGCAAGACGGACCTGCGCTAAAATTGTATACTCTTGACATTCTGTACCCCTTTTAATTTTTTTTGTGAGAAAAATCACAATAAATTTGCTATAATTTCTTTAATTTTATAAGAAAAATGAAGGCATTTCCATTGAAATTTAGCCTAGGCTTACAAAAAATGCTAGAATTTGCTGATTTTACGTTGAAAATTGTCTTTATGTGAGAAAAATCACAATATTTTGGTGTTTTTTGCTTGGTAAACAGTTTGTCATTGCCGCGCTTGACACGGCAATGACAAACTTGTGGAATTTAGGTTACTTTCGGATTTTGCTCAGGCGCTCGTTGCGTTTCTTTTCTATGCTTTCCTTGAGCGTCTGCTTTATGTGGTCAAGCGGAAGTTTGTATTCGCGGCTGGACATTGTAGGAAATTTTCTGAAAAGGCTTTCTTCGTTGCGTTGCCTGCGTGAAAATTTTTCAAGTCGTTCTTTCATTTTTTCGCTTGCCTGAATTGAGCCGGATTCGATTCTCGCTTTTACAGACTGAATCATTGTGTGCAAGTTCGTGTCCGCAAACCAAGATTCGCTTCCGTATTTTTCCTTGAGCTGCTCGCCGAACATTTTGAGTTTTTCCATTGTCTCGCTGAATTTAACAAGCCGCTTTACCGTGAAAATCAAATCGATTCCGAGCATCGTGCTGAACGCGTAGTAAATTGCAGGAATGAAAGGCTGAATTTCAGGAGCGAAAATCAGATTTACGGCTATTGGATGCAGAAAATGCTCAAGCGCAACTCCGCCAAACCCGAACGCGCAGGAATTTAAAAGGCAAATTCTTCCATTTAAATTGAATTTATGCGCCGAATAATCCCACCATTTTGTGTGAAAAATCGTTTCCAAAAGCCAGCTTGAAAAATATTCCAGAATTGAAGCTAAAATTGCCGAAGCTACAAAAAGCCTGAACCAAGTTTCGCGCCAAGGATAAATTCCAAAAAGAATTATAAGCGCGCCGAATCCGTAAATAGGACAAATCGGACCGTGCAGCATTCCGCGTTTTTCAATTTTTCTGTAAAGTGAAGAAACCCAGATTTCCTCGCAAATCCATCCGACAAAAGAATAAAAAATAAAAAGCAAAAAAAGATGCTGGCTGTCAATCAAAGGCATATTTATCTGATTCATTTTTTCCTCAAGAAATTTTTGAAAAATTTTAGGCGTGCAAAAGATTGCTGAACTGCTCTACAAGCCTGTTGATTTCATCGATTCCCTTGTCGTCAGATTGAAGCGTAAAAAGTTCTCCTTCGCCGCTCTTGGGATTCTGCACAACAGCCTGCTTGCGTTCTAAAAGACGTCGGTTTAAAAAGTCGTTTATTCCGGCGCAGAACCATTTTGAAATTCCTGGAATCTGCTCTTTTGAAATTTTTATTTTTCCCAAGTTCAAAAGGCATTCAAGCACGATTTCAGTCTGAGATTCAAGCTTTTCATTTTCTTCCTTTATAATCTGCGCGGTTTTTATGTCGAAATATTTTTGGCTTTCCACAAAAGTGTAAATTTGAAACAGTGGCGCTTTTTCGTGCATTTTTACGTAGCGGCTTACGATTCCTTTTAGGACAGTTTCAACTGGATATTTTTTTGCCACGCTTTCAATTTCAGCCGGAATAAATGAAATGTTTCTTAAATATTCGGCGCAGGAAAAAGTTGTCTGATCGATTATGTCGTTGCGGCTTTCAAAGTGATTGTAAAGCGACGCTTTTTTTATTCCAAGCGATTCGGCTATATCTGAAAGGCTTGTTCCGCCCGCGGACTTGTAAAACGCTGTGTCCAAAAGAGATTTTATAACGCTTTCCTTTGTGATTTTTTCCGACATATAAACCTCGCTTAACTACTAACGCTCGTTAGTCTAAATCAACTTGTGATTTTTGTAAAGAGGAAAAATGCTGAACCTTGCGGTGATTTCAAGAAATTTTTCACTTTTTTAATTTATTTCCGCTTTATAAATCCTTCGCCATCGCTTCATTGTTTGTGTGCCAGCCCATTGTCTTGTAGAGTTTTCTGCCGTCGTCGGTTGCGTCCAGGCTGATTTCGGTAACGCCGAGTTCTTTTGCCTCGTCAATAAGAAGCTCAATCATTTTGCGGGCAATTCCTTTGCGGCGGAATTCTTTTTCAACGTGGACGTTCATCAGGTGCGCGCGTTTTCCGCCTGGGTGAGAAAATGTCGGCATCAAGTTTGTGTAGCAGAGCGTTGCGTTTCCCACGATTTGCGGTGTTCCAGCGGAATCGTCAGTTGCGATTACGGTAGTTCCGTCTCCGTGCAGAAAATATTCTTTTGTGGCTTCCATAAATTCGGCGGAAAATTCATAGTCATCACAAAATCCGCATACATCGCCCATTGTCCGGCATCGGGATTTCATCAGTGCGTCAATGTCCGAGGCGGTTGCTTTTCTGATTTGAACCATGTTTTTGCTTCCTTATTAAATTGCTGAAAAGTCGTCTTTTTCCGGGTTGTCGTTCCATACGTATTCAATCCGCCTGGCAATTTCCGTCGCCCTGTTTTTTCCAAGGGTGTCGGAAACAAAGCCCAACGCCATGTCCATTCCTGCGCTGATTCCAGATGACGTGTAGAATTTTCCGCATACGACCCAGCGAGCCTTTTCAATCCAAAGCGTTTTTTGCGAAGTTGTTTTTACCCATTCGAATGCCCTTTTGTTTGAAGTTGCCCGGATTCCGTCAAGTACACCGCATTTTGCAAGAAGGGCAGAGCCGGTACATACTGAAAGGCAGAACTTTGATTTTTGGGCAAGTTGTTTTAATTTAAAAAGAAAGTCCTCGTCGTGAACAAGGCTTCGCGTTCCTTCGCCACCGGGAATCAGCCAAACGCAATCTTCTTTTTCTTCTGTGATTGGTTTTGTTACAACAGAAACATTTTGCGAACTTGTTACAATTCCACCATCAACTGAAAAATAGTCAAGTTCAAATTCCTGAGCTTTTCCGAAAATTTCAGCAGGTCCGAATGCGTCGAGCGTTTCAAATTTGTCAAAAAGAAGAATGTTTATTTTCATGCTCTCTCCTAAAAAGTTTTTGCAATTATCCAGCTTCTTTGTCATTATCCGGCTTGACCCTGCGATGTTTCTGGAAGAAACTCGTTTGATGATCTCCTGTAATGGATCCCTGTGTCGGCGCACGGGAATGACAAATCAATATGTCATTGTCGGACTTGATCCTGCAATCTGTTATTAAGATTTTCGTATCAAGTGCGGGGATGACAGTGGAAATGCTATTTGCAATCTTAAACTTTATTCCGCTTCTTTGCAATCTGAGAATAATGATGAAATTTCTGTGTTCAATTTTCCGTTGCTGTAATATAATCTTTGCATGAAGAAATTTCTTTTTGTCTTGCCTTTGGAAATTTATAGAAATCTGTGCAAAAAGCGCAGGGCTATCATAAAATGATAGTTTAGTTGAGTATAAATATAGGTGTAATAGAAGAACTGTTGAAAGAAATGTAGATATTATAAAAATTACATACGTGTAATTTTTATCAGTACAGTTTGCTCAAGCGTTGCTTTCACAAACTGTGATTCTCGTCATCCGTGAATCGCCACAAGTTTTTTAAGGGGATTATAATAAGTATGGAAGAAAATTTTGATCCAAACAAAAAATTACAAACAGTTGCAATCAAGGAACTCGCAGGATTTACGTTCATAATTCCTGATTACCAAAGAGGTTACAGATGGACTCCCATTGAAGTTGAAAAACTTCTGGATGATATTATAGAATTCAAAGATAAAACAGATGGAACAGATTACTATTGTATTCAACCACTGGTTCTCCTAAAAAAAGGCACAGAATATGAAGTTATAGATGGGCAGCAAAGACTGACAACTTTATATTTAATTCTATTGTATATAAATAAAACCGTATATAAAAATGATTCAACATTTTATTCCATAATTTATGATAGTGCAGGAAGAGCATCTAGTGAATCTTTTTTAAAAAATCCTGTAAAGGAAAAAGTTCAAGATGATATTGATTTCTCTCATATTTATAAGGCTTATCAAAGAATAACAGAATGGTTTGAAAACAAAGAACCAAATGTCCTTTTACGTAATAGTTTTGCAAGCAGCATTCTTAATACTATTCTTCAACAGTTAAGATTTATTTGGTACAAGGTAGACGACTCAGACGGTACTCCGATTAATATTTTTCACAGATTGAATGCCGGTAAGATAAAATTAACAGATTCAGAATTAATAAAAGCCCTGCTACTTTCCGAGGATTCTATAAAAAAAACATTGAAGTTATCTCCTATTGAAGATGAAGAACTAAAACTTGAAGTGGAAAAAGCAAATAAAAAAACATTGCTATTAAAGCAAATTTCAATGGCTGCAGAATGGGATCAAATTGAACATAAACTTCATGATACAGAATTCTGGAGTTTTTTATCCAATATAGATAAAGCTACAAGAATAGACTTGCTTTTTGAGTTATCTACTCCAGAAAACAAAAAACCATTTGATTATTTTAACACCATTTCTAAAACAAAAGATTTTTTGGAAATATGGAAAGAAATTGTAATTAATTTTGAAACTCTGCAAGAATGGTATATAGATAAAAATCTTTATCACCTTATCGGATACATTATCAATGAAAATATTTTGTCATTAAAGGAAATCCTTGATTATTATAAAAGCTCAAAATGCAAAGATAGAAAAGGCTTTAGGGATTTTTTAACAGAAAAAATTGCAGACACAATTAAATCAATCAATATTGACGAAATACATTATAATGGTGAATCAGGAAATCGCAGTCTCTATAGAATACTTAATCTTTTCAATGTAATGACGGTAGGTAAATCTGGAGCAAATCAAAGATATCCTTTCTCAAAGCATAAAGGAACTGTTTGGAGTATAGAACATATTCATGCCCAAAATTCTCAAGAATTGCAAAAAAGAAAAGATTGGTTTAATTGGTTAGATTACCAGTTCAGAGCATTATCAAAAGTAGAATTTCCAAATGAACCTGATAAAGAGCAGAGGCGTGTGGAAAATCTTTGTCGCATTCAACTTGAGTTACCAAAGTTTAAAACAGATGGGAAAGGATTAGAAAAAATATTTCGAGAGATAGCACATGATGTTGAATCATTATTAAATGATTCTAAAGATGATGATTCTATGCATTTAATAAGTAATCTTGCATTATTAGGAAAAAAAGATAATTCAGCATTTAATTCTTCAACTTTTGCTGCAAAAAGATTAAAGATGATGGAATTAGATAAGTCAGGCTCTTATATCCCGATATGTACAAGAAATGTCTTTTGTAAATATTATAATCCGGATGCAGAGAACTTTTCCTTTTGGACAACAGAAGATAGAAAAACCTACAGGAAGTCTATTATAGATACACTAACAGAAGCTGGATTTCCACCAAAATACAATGATGGCTCAAATATTGAGAACGAGGAAGATTAAGTTATGAATGAAACCTTTAATACTTATACATTTATTGAAATTCTCAACAAATGGAATATTATAATTCCTGTAATTCAACGAGACTATGCTCAAGGAAGAATTGATGAGAAAACAAATAAAATACGAGATAATTTTATTGAATCAGTAAAATATAATCTCAATAACAATAATTCTATGACATTGGATTTTGTTTATGGCAAAACAGAAGGTCTTGATTTTATCCCTTTAGATGGCCAACAACGCTTGACTACACTTTTTCTTTTACATTGGTATTCCATTCAAAAACATTCTTTTGGGAACGAAGATGAGAGAAATAATGTGGTTTCGCTACTTGGCAAGTTTTCTTATAAAATAAGAGAATCTGCTTCTCGATTCTGTTTGTTTTTAGCCAATTTAAAAGAAATAATTCAGACAGACAGAAAACTCAGCGAGCAAATTGAAACCAATAAGAATTTCTCAACTATATGGAAAAATGACCCTACTGTAAGTGGAATGCTAGTAATGCTTGATGAGATTCAGGAAAAATTCCTAGATTTCAAAGAGGATCTATATGAATTATTGGCAAATAAAAAGCTTATTACATTTCAATTTCTTGATATGAATAGTAAGTCATTTAAACAGAGTGATTCTTTATATATCAAGATGAATGCAAGAGGAAGACCTCTAACAGACTTTGAGATATATAAAGCAAATTTCGAAGATAAACTCGATAAAATAGATTCTACTTTAAGAAGTGAGTTTTCTAGAAAGATAGATGGTGCCTGGCAAAATAAAATCTTTTGGAAAAAATATGGGGAAAAATCTGATGATGCCTTCTTAAATTTTTTTGAATTAATTGAATTATATGAACGCGTTCTTAGTAATGACACTAATGAACAAACTCAAGATGATTTTTACAAAATTAATGCTTGGAATAAATCTTCTGCATTATTACTTATGAATTGCTTGAACTTTTTCGAGACTCATATGAATACAGAAAGTTTTTTTAAAACCATTTTTTCTCTTGATAACTATGAAACAAATAAAGTTTGTTTATTTCAAAAGGATATTGATTTATTTGATTTATGTATAAATCCTGAAAAAAAGGCAGACATAAAAAATTCCATTATGTTCTTTGCCGTCTTGAATATGATACAAAATAATTCTATTGATACATACAAATTAAGAATCATACGAAATCTGGCTTGGAATAGTGAAAATGAATTGCGCTTTAATAATTGGCATGAATTATTCACTGAAGTAAAACTAATTTGCTCAGATGTTAATAATTTAACTAAAGTAAAAAAATTTAACACCAATCAAATTAATGAAGAAAAAGAAAAGTTTGCATTTATTTCTAATAATAAACAATTGAAGGAGACATTATTTGAACTCGAGGATTTGGCTATTTTCAAGGGACATCTAACAGCCCTATCTTATAATGACAAAAATTTAAAGGAATTACACGATACTATTATCTCATATTTTTCTAATAATCCGAATAGCAATCAAAATGCAATTCTATTTGGAAGAGCGATGCTATCTTATGGAGATTATGCAGAATACTATTCAGATACGAAATGGAAATATGTAAATTCTGAACAATCTCTAGCTGCAATTTTACATGATGCTTCCAAAGACACAAAAGATGGTATAAATAAGACATTTACAAGATTAACAATGGATCTTGGGAAGAGCACAATTGAAAGTATTATTAACAATGCAGTTAATAATTCCAGTAAAGATGATTATATATACTATTATATCAAGTATCCTGAAATGCTGAGAAAATCTAAAAAAGGTTTAATGCAATGGGAAGAAAATTTTAAAATGGCTTGTTTGACCGGAGAAACTCTCCGCGGATGGTGGTATGATCCCTATCTCTATACTGTGTACAAGCGCTTACCGGCGGAAATTCAAGAAACATTAGGAACAAAATTCTTAAAAAACTTAGGTTATTTGGATGATTGCAAACCTCTCACAATAAATAATTGTGAAATTCTTCCTGTGGGTTCAGGATGGAGAATTACTAGAAAATCAAATGCTGTCGAGTATCAAAAACACTTTGAGATTTTAAATAAAAAATTGAAAGATGGAGTATTAATAGTTCCAAAAGATGTTGATAGGATTGAATGTTGTTGTTCTTTAATAAAAGAAATTTATAACTGGAAGGAATAATCTCAACTAATCGGATTCCCACAGAAGGCCTCCCTTCCGCCTGCATCCTTTGAAATAGGCTCCCATCCAGACGCTGGCGAATTGTTCGGCGGCGTTTTTTACAAAGTCTTTGTTGCTGCTCAAAACGCCTGCTTCAAAGTTTCGTGTCTTTTCGCCCTTCATACCAAGCCCGGCTCCGTTAAGATTTGCAGAACCGACGTAGGCAGTTTTCAAATCGAAAATAATGATTTTGAAATGAACACGCGAGCAGAGGGCACGTTCCATGCCTTAAATTAGAGCAGGGTATTTGTAAAAATCCTGGCGGAAAGCAGACCCTGGCTCTTTTGCGTGAATCAGGCGAATTTCAACTCCTCATTTTGCAAGGTCGGATAGAACTTCAAGCAAAGTCTTTGTTCCGCGTCCGTCTTTTACATATAAGTCTTTAATATCGGCAGTGCCAATCCAAAGCGTTTTCTTGACCGTTTTTATTCGCTCGATTACCTGTTTGTAATGAGATTCGTTTTATATATAGAGAAATTCTTCATTTTCCAAAATTATCTTTTTAGTGGCGATGCTCTTAGAAGAAGGAGTATCAGAAGATTTCTTGCGAGCTGAAGTAGATGGCCGATTGTTCACTGCTGCTTTCTTTGTAACTTTTTTTTGATGTGGATTTTTTTTCCGTCTTTTTCTTTTCAAACATAACATTTCCTATTATACCATCTAAACCACAGTATTTTCCATGATACTTCTACTGAGCTCTTTTACAAGCCTAGGAATACTTTGCAACTGACATTGCTGCTGAATATACTGCTTCTTGTACCATTCAATTAAACTTTCACGTTCTTTATAGAGATTTTCAATTTTATCCTTTAACACGCTTTCTCTTTGGGATAATTTTGATAAACAATCTTCTTTATCTGAATACTGGGCTTCCATTTTCTTTTTTAAGTTGGTTCGGATTACCGCAATCCCTTTTTTCTTTGCAACAATCGTCTTTTCAATAGTCTTTTGTTCCTCTCTTGCATTATTGATTATTAAGTCTGAAAGATGCTGAAAAACTTCAGGCATTTCCTCATTTTTCTTTATTGTTTGTTCAATATCATTATTTAATTCATCTATTTGTTTCTGAAGTTCATTAATTTCATTCATAATGGCTGCAATTCGTTCATCAGCAAGAGCTAAAAGAGCTCTGCTTTCTTCGATTATTTTAAGTTCACGTTTAAGTGGAATCGCCTTTTGGTCAAGAACAATATCGGCTTTCATTTCTGGGGATTTGATAAGATCAAACTTGAGTTCAGCTGGATTAATTTCTTCTACATTGATTTTGTCACCGCGATAATCCCAGATTGCGTCTATGCGGCTGGCTTTTTCATCGTGTTTCTGATAAATAAGGGAATCCAATGAGTTGTACATAAGCGGATAAACTATATGAACTTTTTTCTGCCGGTTTCCCTGGCGCCAGAGACGACCTTCTACCTGTACAGGTTCGGTCGGATTCCATCCAAGCATACAGTTATACAAAACAAGGGAATTGCCGTTGAGATCTATGCCTTCACTTATAGTCTCAGAACCAATCAGAATTTTGAGCGGATCATCAGGATTATTAAAAGCCTTTGTAATTTTTCCCTTTTTTGATTCTGTCGTTGAAGAATTCATCGTACCGATAGCTTCTTCTGGTATTTGATTTTTGGTGAGATACTGTTTTACAGCTGTAAACTCTTTAACTCCCCGAGGAAGGTAAATTATCTGACCGCAATCAGGTTTTTCTCTATAAATACTGACAACAGTGTCACATACAAAAAGCATCTTGGGAGAAGCTGCTACAAACTGAGAAAGATTTGGTACTTTTATATTTTTATCATTTACTAAAGTTGGAGAAATAAGACACATCCGCATTGTATTCATAGCAGAAAAGATGGCATCCAGGTCGGGATTATCGGTAAGACGTTTTATTTGTGTATCATAGATTTTCTTTTGAAGGCTTGTCATTTCAATTTTAATGACGTGAGTTTCCTTTTCCGGCCTGTTGATATGAGCATCTTCGGCATCCACCTTATCTATGTAGTTTTGGATAATTTTCTGAAGAGCATCCAAGGAACGAAAGTTTTTCATTACAGTCTTGCGGACAACTTCGTTTTTGTTGTTAACAGTCCATTCAATCTTTATCTCTGCAAATTCATTGAGAAAGTCATTGATATCATTGTAACCAAGGGCACGGATTTCATTTCCGCCGGTAAACAGAAGGGTAGTGTAGATTTCCATCGGAGAATTTGTAAAAGGCGTCGCAGACAGCAGAAATACATTTTTCTCATTATTGTGCCGGTGAATATATTCTGTAATTGCAAACATTTTTATAGCACGACTGGACGGCTCTCCAATACCAAGTCTGGAAAACTCCGAATAATTTGAACCGCTGACCTTTTTAATAAGGTTTTTATATCGGTGAGCTTCATCTACAAGCAATAAATCGGTTCCAAGGTCTTCAAAGTATACATACTGCTCATTTGTAAGTTCAGATGATGGAGTAAAATATTCCTTTTGTTTTCTCTTTGAGATGATATGTTCAAAGCTTGATTCAAGAAGAGGGCTGCTTTCTTCTGTAAAATAGATTTTTTCAATTGCCTCCGCTGTACAGATTGAAACAGAATTGGCAGGAAGAAGTAGGCTGTCATTTTCCTCTGAGAAAACTGAATTCATTCGAAGGTTATCAATTATGTCTTTATTAAGATTTTCCAGCTTGTTTAATGTGACATCAGGAAAAAGTTCCTGAATATCATGCACCCATTTTGAATATACAGCCTTAGGAACGATTATAAGAGGACGAGTACATTTCTGGTGTTGCAGCTGATACATAACGGCTGCTATCCCGGTTGCAGTCTTTCCGACTCCTACATCATAAGCAAGAAGACCGTTTCCCTTTGTACATAGAAAAGCGACACCCTTTTTCTGCTGTTCATGAAGAATAAATTTTTTGCCATCATATTTTCCGGAGAAACCTTCCAGTGAGTAATCAAACGCCTCATAATCCACCGATTCAAAGGAGTTGAAAGTCTGATTCCATATTTGTTCTACCCAGGCTTGCTGTTCAGCAGAAAGACCTTCGTGGAGAAATCGTTCAAATAGAAGTTCAGCTGTGTCCATACGGAGAATATTTCTTTCATCGTTCTCTGTCTGACTGAGTGACCTTCTTTTACACGGAATACCTTCGGCATAATCGATTATATCGGACCACATAATATCATCAGGTAAATCCGTTTTTGATATAGGAGAACAAAGCCAGTCGATATCACGGTAATCTTCATCTTCTGTTCTTGCAGAAATCCATCTATAAAATAGGGCTTTCAAGTCAAAATCAGTTTCTTCTGACTGTCTTGTAATAACTGAATGAAGAGAAAAATGAATATTAGTAATCTGTTTGTATGAAGACTCCAATGGGCTAAAACTCCTCAAAACTCAATTGTAAATGAAGATACTATCACCTAGTGATAGCAAAGCATTTTTTTTCAACTTACACCTTTTACACGGCACCACTGCTTAAAAATTGTCATGTCTTGTCCCTTTGGAACACTGTTATTGAATGCACTTTTCTGAACAAGGCGAAAGCGATTGTTATGCTTGTTCACTTCTATGCAAAGCTCATACTCACCGTCTTTCTGGGCATAAACAATTGTGCACTCTTTGTTTACGGCTTTATCGCGATATAAATGACCCACACAAATATTCATCTTCGAGCCGATATCGACCAGTCGGCTAGTATTTTCCGGAAGACAGAACTTATAACCGGCATTTTCCCATTCCAGATTCTTTTCTTCATCCGAATAAGAAATAGCCTCGTTTTCAAATTTCTCACCTTTAGAAGGATGTAAATCCCGCCAGATTCTCATCAGAAGATTGTGATTGTATTCAGTAAAGCCTTCTTTCCTGATTTTATTGATAACATCCTGAGATAGTTCCTCGGCTTCAGAAAGCATTTTCATATACGACAGACAATCGTCGGTTGTGTAATATGCTTTCTCATAAAGCTGCTCGCTTAGCAGTTTTATGACTGTCTTTTCATCATAAAACATGAACAAAAAAGAAACATCAGCTTTCAAAAGGAGATTATCAGAATACGGAGTCGCTGCTGCAAATAACCTGGACTTGTCTGCATCCATAAGTTTTTCAATTAACTTTTCATCCTTGAATCCCAGAGAACAGATTGAAAAATATTCAGCAAAGTCACGATGCCCCTGCAACAAAATCTTGTTGATTTTAGGAGTGTATGGAAGACCTGTAAGCTGTATGAATTTTTTAACGCAGTCTGGACTGTTTTTTAGATCTGATTCTGTTTCATTTAATTTATAACCGAGGATTTCTTCTACACAAAGTTCATTCAGAACAGGAGCAAAAGGGAATCTAGCAAAGTTTACAAGCCGGTCAAAATTTGTCTCTCCGTATAACAAATCAGGAACAAAACCACAGGCCTCTTTCATTTGGGAGTTCATGACATCCATTATCTGATTGTATTCAGCATCAGAAATATTGAACCATTCATTTCCTTCTTCAGCATACCAGCTTGCTCTTCTGTTTCGCACATCCAGGACAAGATAGCGTTTCAAGTTAAGAAGTTCAGCAGTCTCCGGATTCATGCTGATATAACTATTCTCAATCTCAATGATACCGTCAGGTTTGACCGTTACAACATTCTTTTTAATATCTTCAGAAATCAACTGTTCCAGATTCGTCATAATCCGTCTGGTCTCTTTTCCGTTGGAGAAATCTTCTGACTCTTTGATACAATCCAGTGGGACTATGCGTTTGCATCCGTTTCTGAAAAAAACTGTTGCAGCAAGAACAGAACAACCGTCCTGCCTTAAAGGTGCAAAATCACAGGAATAAATATACTCATCTCTATAAGTACGTTTGTACGTACCAAGCAGTGTTGATATAAGAACTCTATCTATTTTTACAACGACACCAGCAAATTCCTTTTCTTTTAATTCATATTTACGGTTATGCTTCCATGAAGAAATGCTATCTGTGGCAACTCCGTCATAATTATCCTTCGAAAATTTCTTCTTGAAATACCATTTATTGTCATATTCATTATGTTCAAGCCTGTAATTCCCATACCTCTGAGACAGGTATCCTGTGCAGTGAACAGACTGTAAAATGAGTTTCTTTAATTGTGCAGTGAGTTTCATGACAACCTCCTGAACATTTTATTGTACTCAGAAGAACTATCAAACAATGATAGAAGAGCAAAAAATCTATTCAATTACAACTTTAATGCGAAGGGTGAAATACTTTTGTAAAATAAAATCCCAGATTCTCTCAAAAAAAATAAAAATTTTTCTTCTCTATGCGGCGCTACGCTCCGCCTGGCAATTAGAAATTTATAAAAATCTTTGCAAAAAGCGCTGGCTCTATCACAAAATGATAGTTTACTTGAGTATAAATATAGGTGTAATAGAAGAGGTGTCTATACGTCCATGTCAAGGCACGCTTAGCTTAGAGCCTTGACATTTCCGTTTAACTATCCTTCGAATTATGAGGTACTTATGGAAGAAGTGTTGAAAGAAAAGAAGATTAGATGGAACATTTCCAAGGCAATGAGTTCTGTATATCAGAGTTTAAACGATTCGAGGCTTAAAATCAAGAAAACAAAAGCTTATAGCGCGGCTATGGAAAATTTGAAGACTCTCTATAATCTCAATCAGATTCAGGTCTGGATTCTCTGCCTTGTCTGTGAAAGCTATTTTGAATACGAAGACAGCTTTTCTCTCAAAAATATTTCTAGAAAACTGGATGTACCAGTTATGTCTATTATCAACTGGAAAAAAGAAATTGACTTTCTTGTTGAGCACGGTTTTCTGGAACACAGCGGAAGAAATGATGCTGTTCAGCCAATAAATGATTTCAGCGAATCAATCTATAATAATACCGAATATATTCCTCAGGCAAAGAAAGAAGATGATGATATTGACTTCATCTCTTATATGGCTGACCGCTATGAGTCACGCCGTGGAGAAGATATGTCTGCAAGGTCAATTCAGAGAGAATTGAGACTGTACGAAAGAGCTCATTCATACCTCCAAGTTGTAAAGAGGGTTTCTGCAGAACTTGAAAATCCTAATTATCGTTTTTTCCTTTATGATGTTGCAAATGATGTTTTGAAAGGCGGAGATTCTAATCTGAATGCGACCATATCCGATTTATACGATGGAGGAGAGAGATACAATGTTGCCATAGAAATGATGGAAGAAAAGCATGAACTTTTCCAGAAGGGACTCGTTGAATTCGTAAAGAAAGGAAATCTTTCTGATGCAACCATAACGCTTTCAGATAAAGGCCGAAAGCTCGTCCTTGGCGAAAAAGCATTCCTCTTTGAAGACAGCATTAACGATAAGAATCTGATTAAAACAGACTGCATCAAAGAGAAGAAGCTTTTCTACAGTCCTGAAAATCAGAAGGAAATTGACCGCCTCAAGGAAGTCCTTCAGGAAGAAAAACTCAAAGGTATCCAGCGGCGTCTTAAAGACGATGGGCTTCCTGTAGGCGTTGCAGTTTTATTGTACGGAGCACCTGGAACCGGAAAAACAGAATCGGTTATGCAGATTGCAAAGGAAACAGGTCGTTCTATCATTCATGTTGATATCAGCGAAGCGAAGTCTGCCTGGTTTGGAGAAAGTGAAAAGCGCATCAAAAAGATTTTCACAAGCTATAGAAATAACTGTAAGCTTGCAGAAAGGAAGGGAGAGCTTATACCAATTCTTCTTTTCAATGAAGCAGATGCTATTATCTCCAAAAGAAAGAATGATACTTCCGGGAACTGCGCTCAGACAGAAAACGCAGTCCAGAATATCATCCTTGAAGAGCTTGAAAATCTCAAAGGCATCTTTATTGCAACAACGAACCTTGCCTCAAATATGGACTCAGCTTTTGAACGCCGCTTTCTCTTTAAGATTAAGTTTGAGAATCCTTCAATAGAAGCAAAGACTTCAATTTGGATGAACAAGCTTTCCTGGCTCGATGAAAAATCAGCCACTGAGTTTGCAAAGAATTACAATTTTTCAGGCGGTCAGATAGACAATATCGTAAGAAAAATTGCGATGAACGAAGTGATTACAGGGGAACGTCCGGAAATCTCAGATATCCGCGATATGTGTAAGTGCGAAAAAATCGACAATCCAGAAGGCTCAAGACGTATAGGATTTTGTTTGTAGGAGAAATAAGAATGACAGATTTATTACGTTTTCCTTTGTGCAGTTAACAATTTGAAACATTAATTTTTTCTTCTGAAGCTAATGGCATAATTTCTCCATGTTTTTTCTAAAATAAAGTATGAATGCTATCATTTAGTGATAGACTTTTTGTGTTATATTGAATATTTACGAATTTTATTGTGTGAGAGGTTGCATAATATGCTAGTTTGTAAAACGCCATCTGTTGGAATCTGGTGGTTTTATTACGATGAAGTTTTGTTCGCAGATTCAGTTGCAGTTGAAAACGGTTTGCCTTATGGCGAATGTATCACAGGGCTTTCAGACCATGCGGACTTCTGGGAGCAGATCTTTGAAAAAGAAGAATTAAATAAACTTCCTCTAATTTTGCGGTCTGAATATTTTTATATTTCTCGCGGACGTGTTGTGTTTCACAAAGATACAGACAGATTTACAATTCTTCATGGCGGATTAAAAAAACGAGAACTTAATAAAATTAGAAAATTTTTCTGTCTTCCAAAGGAACTTACTGATTTTGATACGGATTTTCATTATAAAATAATTTAATTAGTCAAAATGTCGAGTTTTTTATAAATTGAGAAAAACGCTTTCAGCAAATTTCCAATTTGTTCAGACGGTTGTGCTCGCGTTTTACTTGGGCTGGTTCGGGTTGCTATGCAACCTTAATCGTTCTTATCGCACAAAATCTTCACAAATTGTAAATTTGCTTACGCTTTTGTTCACCTTTCTAAAAATTCATAGTTTTTTTGAGAGGAAGGGGAAAAAACTATTTATTTTATCTTTTTCCATAAAATTGTAATTTCTTCTTTCCATCTTTTTACCAGTTTTTTTGGAGCAAGCGGTTCTGCTTGTGAACCCCAAGAAAAGATCAATTGAAGCACTTTTTCAAATTGGCTTGAAGAAAAAGTTATTGTTGTGGATTTTTTATCTTCCTTAAATTTTTGGTCATCTGCCCATTTGTGAAGTTTTATCCAATCTTTTGCATATCCAGTGAAGCGGATTTTATATTTTTCAACATTATCGGTTTTGAATGCCCCAAGTCTGCCGCCACCACAATAATTATTGAAATCATATTTTTCGGGAAGTTTAAATTCTTCTTCTGTAATTACAATGTCTGTCATAAAATTTAAATCATATAAAAGGACACAATCCGCATATTCACTGTAGGCAAAAAGATATACAGAGCCGTTGTCCAGAATAAGCTGAAAAGGCCACACAAGACGCTCTGCTTCGTTATTTGTGTATGGTTTTGTGTAGCGAAATTGTATTTTTCGATTTTTTGATAAGGCTTCGTTTATTTTATCCCAGTTTTTTACATTGATGTCATATTCCATTTGAGGAGATACAATTATGCGCCCGGAAGACAAAACGGAATCTTCCTTTGCAACTTTTGGTTCAAGAAAATAAATCAGTTTTGTAATGTTTTCAAAAAGCGGAGTATTTTGGTACTGTTGTAAAAGTCCTTTTAGGCTTGCCACAAGGGCGATATTTTTCTTAGTTTCATTAGAGTAGATTTCCTCGACTGTTTTTTTGATTTTATAACTTCCGTGTGTTTGTTTTTCTTCTATTAAATCCATGTCTTTTAAAGTTCGGATTGCTCTAAGAATTGTTATGTTCGAAGTTTGAAAATGATTTTCAAAGTATTTGGAATTGTATTTTATTTCCGGATGTTTTGGAGCATCTCGTAGAATGCGTAAAATCTCATAGCAGCGTTCATCAAGTTTTGGATTTAAAAGTTTTTCAATTTTTTTTTCATCGCGTTTTGCTTGTCGGATTCTTTTTTCTTCTGCGGAAAGTGCTTTAGTCATATTTTTATTATATCATAGATTTTTTTTAATACTATCATTTGATGGCACTCTGACCCACAGAATCACAAGACCGAGAACGCATTTCAATCGGACCTCTAAAGCTGGACGAAAACCTTGCCACCGGCGAATACCGCGAACTTACGGATGAGGAAGTTTGCGAGTTGATGAAAGCGTAGAAATTAAAGTGGCCAATTCAACATTCTGTTCATTTCCAGAACATTTTGTTTCCATTCTTCAAAAAGCCAATTAGGTTTTATTGGACGGGCCTTACAACCATTTGAAAGCACCCAGTTTTTTATTTTAAGTGATTGTGTGCTTTCAAATTCAATTGTAGTTTTGTATTTGCTTTCTTTGAAGCTTTGATTGTCTGCCCATTTTCGCTCTTTTATAATTGTTCGGGCTTCTCCATAAAATTCAATTTTGTAGTGTTCTTTTTTGCTGCTGAAAAATCCGCCGAAATTTGAATTTCCAAGTCGGTTGTTGAATTCAAAATCTTTTGGCAAATCAAATTTTTGTTCAGTTAGTGTCATGTTTTTCATTCTTGCTAATGAAAAAATCCGCTCTTCATTCCGCAATTCGTCAAATC
The DNA here is from genome assembly GCF_934725225.1 of uncultured Treponema sp. Taxonomy (NCBI): domain Bacteria; kingdom Pseudomonadati; phylum Spirochaetota; class Spirochaetia; order Treponematales; family Treponemataceae; genus Treponema; species uncultured Treponema sp. Next base: position 182,463 of record NZ_CAKVAM010000006.1, on the reverse strand, counting down.
CAAAAAGATAACAAATTCCATTATCCAAAACAATCTGGTAAGGATGGACTTTTCTTTGTTCGGTTTGTTTTCCCCAGCGATTTGTGTAATCAAATTTTAGAATAAGATTTTTGTTCAATGCGTCTTGAATGACATTCCATAAATTTTGGTTTATTGCAACTTCTTCTGTTGGCGCAACCGTAATTCGTTCGATTAATGCAGTATTTTTATTTATACAAGATTCCGAAATCAGGTTTATAAGATTGCAGGCTTCTTTGTAAATTGGTGTGTTTTTATAATGTGAAAGCAGATTTTTTGCGGCAATCAGAGTGTTAAAATCTTTTTCTGAAAGATAATTTTGAAAATTCGGTTCGTAATTTTTTGTGTAGAAAAAGCCTTTTTGGTTGTAATCGTATTTTATAGGCGCATTCATTCTGTCTCTCAGATATTCAATATCGCGGCTTATGGTTGCCGCACTGGATTCTGTTTCTTTTGCAAAATCATTTGAATTAGGAAAATTTCCAGTTTTTATCATTTCATGGATTTTTGAAAGTCTTTCTATCATTCTGTAAGTGATTTTTGTCTGTTTGCTCATATTTTTATTATACCACATAACTTTATCATTGCGTGAGGGATTAAAAAATATGTAAAAAAAATCAGTATATCGTTTTAAGATAGAGTGGGCGAGTTATACTCTTCAGTATGAAAAGCAATGATTTGAAAGAAAAATATTCTGTTGTTTAAATTTTTTGTGATGAATTTGGCAAAGAAAAAGCGTCTTGTTTTTCAAGATATTGCTCTACTGATTCTGCAAAAAGCTTTTGCAAATCGGTGGCAATAGTCTGTTTTTGAAAAGGAGTTGCCTGTGCATTCGTGTTTTCAGGAAGAAACAATGTATAAACGTCAGTTTGAAGAGCGTTTGCTAGTTTTGAGAGCGTTTTCTCGCTTGGCCAGCGGCGGCAACCTTCTATATCATTTATCATTTGGAAAGAAATCTGAGCTTTTTCTGCTAATTTTTCTTGAGAAAAGCCCAGTATTTTTCGTATCTTTTTTAAGTTGAATGAAAGTCGTTCTTGCAATAATTTCGGAGTCATTTTACTTATTGTAAGCAAGTTTTTTAGATAATTGTACTTGTGATTAGCAATAAATGTGATATAATTTATTTTGCTGATTGCAATACTTTTTATGAATTTATATGGAGGTTTTTATGGAAGACAAGTTGAAAAAATTACAGAAGGATGTAAAATCTTTTGCAAAAAAAATAGTTAAAATAGCTAAAACAGACGAAAAAGTTCGTGATTTATATAAAGGTGCAAAAATCTTTTTTAGCCCTGTTGTAAAAAATCCAAAATTCATGTTTTTAGGAATAAATCCGGGAATATCGCCTGCTGCTAAAGAAAATAAATTTAAATGCGAAGTTAAACCTATGAAAAAAATGGACTACACCGCAGAAGATTATAAATTGGCAAACGAATGGAAATATATTTTTGGTGAAAAAGACGGAATGTTGAACCGGATGGACTTGCTGGAAAACTCTTTTAAAACGAATTTCTATTATGTTACAACAAAGGATATGGATTCTCTTTATGAATTGCTAAATCTTTTGAAAAACAAATATAACTTAACCGAAGAAAGTTTCTTTAAGCCTTGTGAATGGACAAAGACTTTGATTGGCATTGTAAATCCAGAATTTATTTTGGCGGAAGGTTTTGCGGTTTTTGATGAACTGAAAAGATGCTATCCGGATATTATGTGCGATTCGACTCAATGGGGTAACAATGAAAACTACAAAATTGGATATATAAACAATGAAGGAACTTCTGTTGAAGTGATTGCCTGCAGCCGCCGGTACAGCGATATAAAAAATACCAGCGAAATTGCAGAAATCATAAAATCAGAATGTTTGAATTAAAATTAAAGCCAAAAATTGGAGGAAGAAGTTATGGCGGAATTTTATTGTAAATGTTGTGGGGAAAAGAATTCTAGTGTTTCTAGTTTAACAAGAGGTCATTGTTTTCGCTCTTCTTCAGGAAGACATGAATTGTTTGAAGGAGAAACTGGCGGCAATTATTACTGCTGTTATTGCGGAAGCAAGTATTCATCATTGAGCAGTTTGACAAGAGGTCATTGTTCAAGAAATCCTGACGGAGATTTCCATGTTCCGTATGAAGGTAGTGAAAAGTCTCAATACACTTGCAAATATTGCGGAGACAAATATTCATCATTGAAAAGTTTGACAAGTGGTCATTGTTCAAAGTCTCCAACAGGAAAACATTTTCCTGCAAAATAAGATAAACTGAGCAAAAAAATGAAGCAAAAATCGCAGGAACAGAAAAAATCAATTCCGCAAAGACTTCTTCCTTATGTGGATGGCAAAGCAGACTCAATCTTTGAATATTTTATAATTTTTGTAATTATTTTGAATTCCGTAGTTTTGGGGATTGCAACGTCGCCGAATATTTCTGCACAGTTTCGCACTGTGCTGGATATTATTGATAAAGTTTGTCTTGCGATTTTTGTTGTTGAACTGGTTTTAAAATTTATTGCATATAATAAATATTTTTTTTCGGCTTCAAAATGGAATACTTTTGATTTAGTCATTGTTCTTGTTTCTATTTTTTGCACAGTTCCTTATTTTTCGATTTTCCGTGGAATAAAAGTTTTTAGGGCGTTTAAGCTTGTTCAAACTTTAAAAACGCTTAGGGTCGTAAAAACCTTAAAAATAATAAACAGCCTAAAGCATCTTCAAGTAATTCTAAAGGCTATTGTTTTTGCAATACCAAGCATAATCTGGACATTTTCGCTGCTTCTGATTGCTTTTTATTTTTATGCGATTATCGGTGTTAATTTATTCGGTGCGGAATTTTCAGAAACTTTTGGCTCTTTGGGAAAAGCCTTTTATACACTTTTTCAACTTATGCTGTTCGACGACTGGGGAAACATTACACGCCCGATTTTAAAGGAATTTTCAGCTTCCTGGATTTATTTTGTGAGTTTTGGAATAATTTCCGCCTATACAATACTTCAGGTTGTAACAGGAATTGTTGTTGAGTCCATTCAAAATGTAACAGCAGATAAAAATCATAAAATTAAAGAACCTTTAGAGCCGGAAAAAACTACCGTTACCGCACTTGAAATAGAAAATCTTTCAAAACAGATGGAACTTCTTGAAAAACAGATTTGCGAATTGAACACAAAAATGCAGAATACGACAAAATAATTGCAGTGCAAGTTTTCATTCCAACAAACAAAATTCCATTGTAAAATCCCCGAATAACAAGTAAAATTCCGTTATGAACAAATTTCTTTTTGCTTTGCCTGCGGTTTGCGTCCTGTTTTTCTCGTGTTATTTTTCAGGCGACAATTCCAACGACTACGCTTATTATAAAGTCGCTCCACGCACGGAAGAATCGCAGTTTTCTCTTACCAATTCAGACTTGAAAATCGATATGATAAGCGTTCTGAATACGGATGCGATTGTTCTTGGCGAGGATGTTGAATGCGTCACAAAAAATGTTTCCGTTGCGCCGTTCAGCATGTCAAAGTTCGAGGTAAGCTACAATGTGTGGCGTTTTGTGTACAAATGGGCGACTTCTGATTTGCGTGGAGAAAAAAAATATACTTTTGAAAATGCCGGCGCGGAAGGTCAGTACGGTGATTTGAGCAGCAACAAGCTTTTTAACGAGGGTGGAGAGCCGCAGGATGAAGGAATTCCTGTCTGCGGAATAAACTGGCGCGATGCGGTTGTTTGGTGCAATGCGTTGAGCGAACTGTGCGGCCTTGCTCCGGTTTACTGCACGGACTCAGCTTTTAAAAATCCGCTCAGAAGTTCAATTTATGCCGAAGGCGAAACTCCATCAAACATTCCGCTTCCTTTTGGAAACGCAAAGGCGACCGACATGACAAGCCTTGCCAAAGGAAACGTAGACAATCCTTACGTGAACAAAAATGCGGACGGATTTAGGCTTCCGTATGTTTACGAATGGGAATACGCCGCACGCAAATGCAACGATGGCTCTTTTATAAGCGGAAAAAATGCTCCTGGCGACAAGACCGGTCCTTGCAGCGGAAACTCAAAGCCTACTCTTATGGACGAAATCATGGGAGTTACGCCAGTTCCGCCGTCAAAAGTTGCAAAAAACTACGGATGGAACATGAGCAACTCAAAAAATGACGGACCAAAAGAAACCGCCGCCGGCTGGGACGACCGTAATTCCGCGTGCAAGATTCCTGCGAACGGCTCAATGAGAATCCACAAGCAGGGCGGAAAACTTCCTTCCGAGCTTGGATTTTACGACCTTGCTGGAAACGCCTACGAATGGTGCTGCGATTTTGGCTCGCCTTACGACTGGAAATACGAAGTCTACCCTTACAAAACCATGAAACAGGGCGGCTACAACGCTTCTTACGTATATTTTGAATCCTGCTACAGAAGAGCCGACCCATCCTATGTAAAAACCGGCGGACTTCGTCTTGCAAAAAAACTGGACTGAACTCTAAAATTTTTTCTTTATTTCCCAAAATCCAAATGGATCTGTTTTTAGTTCGTGCTCATAAAGCGAAACGACTTTTCCAACATCAAAAAGCATTGCCTTGCAGCTTCCGATATCAAAGTGCTTTATAAGTCCAAGTTCATCAGCTGCTTTTTGAATTTTGCACCAGGCTTTTACAGGCGGATTTCCTGCTTCAATAAACCATTCTTCAGGCGGATAAATTTTGTTGATTTCTGCGCTCGGAGCAAACATATTGGAAATTTCTTTTGGAGTGATTTCTTCAACGTAATGCATTGCGGTAAGTTTAAAAATGTCCACGCCCAAAAGCAGAGCCTTTCCTCCGTTGTGAATGGCAAAATTAAGTCCGCCAGTTCCAGCTTCATGCGCGTGTTTTCCCCAGCCTGAAATCTGCATGATTCCGCTTCCTGTAAGAGTTCCGTTTTGCAGCCTGAATGTGTCGGCGATAATTCCCATTGCGCTTTTTTTTCTGTCGTCGGGAAGGATTTTTATTTTGCAAGTTATTCCAAGTTTTTTATCTTCGTCCGTGATCGGAAGTGCAGGGCTGAGCCTTAGTGCCGGCATAAAAATTGTGCCTTCTGAACCGACGCTTTCCTTGAGCGCGCTGATTACACTTTCAGCTCCGCCTTCAACATAACCAAAACTGCTAAGGCTGCTGTGAACTTCAAGGCACATTCCTTCTTCCACGCCGTTTTTCTTAAGCGCATTTACGATAAAGCTCTTGTCCATTTTTTTGCTCCGAGTGATTTTTTTTCGAATATCGAGTTTTAGGATTTCTTCAAATTTCTAGTCATTATCGGGCTTGACCCGATAATCTCTTGCAGTTTTTTTTACCAAGATTGCCGTGTCAAACGCGGCAATGACAGTAAATTTACAAAACTCGAAATTGAACCTACTAGAAAATTGTTCTGTGGATTCTACACTTTCTTTTTCATTAAGACAAGATGAATGTTCTTTATTTTAATTATGTTCTTGCTTTATAAAAAAATTCTTCTATGCAAAAAGAATTAGGCTTTTTCTTTATTCCCCAAATCCAAGCATGATTCCAGCTCCGGCAGAAAATCCGAGAATGTCGTTGAATGAAAGTTCGACTTTTGCAACAAGGCTGGAAATGTTTAGAACAAGACCTAGTGAGAGTTTGTAGCTAAGAAAGAATGAGTCTGTAAAGTCATAAGTTTCTCCTGAATTTTCTATTTCATCTTTTTTATTTCCGTCGAATCCAACTCCCAGACCGCCGCCAACATAAGCCGCGAGGTTGCTGTAGAGCCTTGGTCCAAAGCATATTGAAAGCAGCCATGACTGAAGCTTTTCTTCATCTTCAAAGTTCCGCAAGTAGTCAATGCTGAATCCGCCGGTCGTTTCATCTATCAAGCTCAAAGCGTCAAATGAAAAACCAATTTTGTCCTGGCTGAATTCTTTTTCTTCTACATCATGGTAAGGAGCGGTCGCTGAAATTCCGAAAATCCAAGGAAATTCATTGTTGTAATTTCCGTAGTTAAAGCCGCTAGAACCTGAGCTGGAATAGCCGCTGTAAGATGAAGAAGTTGAAGTGGAATTAGAAGGCGTATTCCATTCAGACATTTTTGGCGGCAATGGAAGATTTTTCAGAAAGTCAGGATATTCAAGGCAGAAGTCTTTGTCGGGGCGGCACTGAATTTCTTCTCCGTTGCTAACATATCCGTAGACTACGTAGCCCAAATTGTCTGTCCAAGTCGGATCAATCCAAAACCACACTCCGTCGTTGCGCATTACCCAAAGCCATGCGTGGTTTGTTGCGCGTGTTCCGTTTTGCGCTTTGTGCGCCTTTACATTTTTGCAGCTTGAGTTTCCATAAGTTCTGACAGGAATTCCGTTCTGAAATTTTGTTGCGTTTGAAGTTGAAGTTGGAACTGAAAGCTCGATGATGTTTGGATTTGAATTATTTCCGGCAAGAAAAAATTGTCCTGCTTTCATTCCGTTTTTAATGTAAAGACTTTCGTTGTCTTTTATGTCCCAGTATGCAAATTCCGCATAGTCGAAACACACGCCGTAAAAAGTTGTTGTGCGCGTCATGTTTCCGGACATTTTTTTGAACCGCTCTGCCAGCAAATACGGTTTGTAGTAATCAAGAGGATCTTCGCTCCAAGTTCCGCCCGCCTGCGTTGCCGAGTACTGCCCGATGCAAGCAGTCTGAACCGCCAAATCCTGAAGAATGCTGGTAAAGTCATCGGCATGGGCAGCCGCAATGGAGAAGAATGTGAAGAGAAATATTCGCTGATAAAATTTCATGTGGGTTTAGTATACTGGGGATTTAGAAAAAGGTATATTCATTGTTTTGGGGAAACTCTTGTTAGTTTAATAGACATTTATTTTAAAGCATTCCAATATATTTTTTACATAAGCGCTCATATTCGGCATTTGCTATATTAAAATCATTATAGTTTTCTTCATATAATGTAATAACTCTATCTTTAGTATGTTTAAAAACTTGTATAGAAGGGCCTCCTAGTGGGTATTTAGAATTAGGATCTAAAAAAGTTGTTCTCACTATAGCGTAAGCAGTTTTGGTGCTAGAATCTTTCTCTAGTAACACACAAGCAGTGGAGAGTATTGTTACTGCATATCCATTTGCAATTTGTTCTATCATTTTACAGGCTTCTTGGAAACTCTTTTCAGAATCCTCATAAAAGTTTTTTTTCATGACTTCAATATCTTCTTTTATTTCTGGAGATATGCAAATTTTTGAAATATAAGTAAACATTCCTGATGGTGATTTTTTTAAATCACCAAAGCTTATATATCCTTCCGCAGAAATATGCGAAAAAATGCAAAACAAAATTCCTGCAACTAAAATTTTCTTTTTCATACAAAACCTCCGCTCTTTTATGCTTTTGTATCGAATATGTTTTATTTATCTTTTTCAAAAGATGCTGAAACTTTTATTTTCCCAGATATATTTAAATTGCTCTTTTGTGAATTTTCTTTTATGGGAAAAACAATGGAAGAACAAAGTTTTTCATTCTTAAATATATTCAGCTTGTTTCCATTGCATATTGCAATTTTCACATTGCCTTTTATAAGTTTTTCATAAAGGCTTTTATCTATATTGTTTTCTTCACCAGAAAAACAAAGTATTGATAAATCTGTCAAATCACTAAAATTATTTTCTGAAAGAATATCTGCTGAAGAATATACAACCATTTTTGTTTTTGCAGGAACTGTTGCATCTTTTTTACAAAGCACGAAAAAACTGTCAATGTCTGCATTTTCGATTTTTAAAGCAGAATTATTGCAATAGTATATTTTTACAGAATCATTTGAATTTTCTGAATAAATGCAAAACCAGATGAAGCCACATAAAATAAGAGCAATTAATATTATAGAGATACAACAAAATTTTTTTTCTAAACTTGAATTCATAAATTTAAAATCCCCCAGCTCAAAAAATCCGTATAAAATGGCAAGGCAAAATCCCATGAAAATAAACAGCAATAAAAAAGGATTGATTTTTTTCACTTGTCAGTTTCCCTCATAAATTTTCTTGTCAAAATGAATTTCACCGTTGTCAGAAACGTTACCTTTCACTTGAAAGATGAATCCTGCCACGCCGCAAGTAAACAGCACGATCAGCACAAGAAAAATCAAGAAGTGATTAAGCTTTAAATTCTTGCAGAATTCAACAAGCTCGAATACAAACAGTCCGGCAGAAAAGAACGAAACAACGTAGCCAGCCGCAATGTTTATTTTTGAAACTGAAAACGATTCTCCTGCGGAATAGATTTTATGAAGCGGACCTGTAACGTAATCTTCCAGAAGGTCGATGTGATTTTCCCAGTTTTCCTGCCAGAATTTTGACGCGTAACTAGACAAAAGCCATGCAAGGCAAAAGAAAAATCCCAGGGCAGAAAGTGAGAGCAGTGGAATTGTTCCGTGCTTAAAGCCAGTACATTCGTCATAGTAGAATTCTTTCTGCACGTTGAAAAATGCGGCATAAATAGAAACAATGAATGCCCAAAAATATCCGGCGCGCTTCCAGAAAAGCTCAATCTCAAACTTGCGGATTTCAGCAGCCTGCCTGTACGCATTTTCTATTTTGCTGTCCTTTGCAGTTTGAGCAGGTTTTACGCTTTCATTAAAATTTTTCAGATATTCATCTTTTGGCAGATTGCGATTTCTATGCCATCTCATGCTCATAAAATTTCTTGTCCTTTAATTTTATATGATAAAATAATCTCATCAATATTAGTAGCTAAGTTCTATCGAAGAGTATTTAGTTTAAGAAGATCTGCATATCCTTCTAGTTCTTCTATACCTTCTAGTTCAGTGCCAGAATATACCTGCCCATGTTTTTTTAATAAAAGTTTGCTTTCTATTATACAACTAAGTATTGTTGAATATGCCATGTTTGAAAAAGCATAGCTATTTATGTTAACTGAATCAATTCTTCTTCCGTCATTTGTTGTTACATACCAGTCTGGTTCGCTATATAAGGCAACATCTATTCGGGCATTTCTTATAAAAAGTCGGAGTACTTTTCTGTTTTTTCTATAGTTTACACAATAAGTCCAATGCCAGTTTTCACCATCAAATGTCTCATAATTTATTACTGCATAATGATATGTGCCTTTTCCTAGTTCTGTTACAAAAAAACGCACTATATCTGAATATGTAAGATTTTTATTTTCAGTACTTGCAATTTCTACCCACTCATTATCCGCATAAATGTGTGAAAAAATACAAAATAGAATTGCTATAACAAGGCTTCTTTTTTTCATCTTAAATTTCTCCTTTCTGTTGTTGTTTTTCTTGCTAAAAATTGTATCTTACGGGATTTTGACCGCCGATGTATTCTGGAGGAAGGCGCTTGCCGTTGTATTTTGAGCGGACGCTATCTGAAGCAAGGTCGAGGTCAAACACTTTGCGTGCTCCAGAAAAATGTGGATGCGCCGTGCCGTCATCAAATTCCTCGTGGCAGCCTGTTGCTATATAGACTTCGTATACGATGCCTGAAATTACAGAAAAAACGTAGTCGGCAGACATTGCTTTGTTTTCTGAACATCGCCACCATTTGCGTGTGGCTTCAACAAGGCTTCCGCGTTTTCTTACAACGTCATAATGTGTAAAAAACATTACAACACGTTCATCGATATTTCTGATTTGTTCCATAAAATTCCCCCTTATAATTTTTCATAAAAAAAGCAGGAGCATTGTGGTGTGCGCAATATTCCTGCTGCATAAAAAGTTTTTATTTTTTTGTGCAAACCATAGTTATCATAGTTGTGCTTTTAGTTTTACAAATTGCTGTTGTAGAATCTTTGTTTTCCAGTGTAACAACCGATTTTACTGGACCAGATTTAAAAGTCAGCTCGTAAGATTCTCCGATTTTTTTTAGTTTATATGAAACTTCAGAAAATCCATACATCAGCTTTCCGTCATCTGAAAATTCAAAAACATCTACTCCTTTGCATTCCCATGATGTTGATAAAAAAGGATTTTCCGGAGAGCTTGGCTCAATGGCTACACCTTCCGACTTTGCAAATAAAGACACCGCGCATAAAAGTATTGCTACAAACATTGAAATACTTTTAAAACTTTTCATAAAAAAACTCCTTTATCGTGATAATCTCCCACGATACATTTAATATGAATGTAATAATACATCTAAATGCAGTTATCGTCAATAAAATATGCGGAAATACACATTTTATTTAGATGTACATAGTTTTAAAAACATTGCCATAGTATGTGTATGCAGACTTTGCGGCAACAGTTCATTCAGAATCTTAAATTTTTCAGAAAGCAAAAGGGGATGCGCCAGCTTGACCTTGCGCTCGAAATTGGAAAAAGCTCGAACTACATAAACAGCATTGAAAACGGCAAATATTTTCCTTCCCCGGAAACAATCGAAAACATCGCGCTTTCGCTGGGAATTGAGCCTGTCCGCCTTTTTGGAAAATGTGAAGAATCAGAAAAAGAAAAAATCGCCGAAACTGTTCTTAATATAGAAGAAAACCTCAGAACCGAAGTCCTCGAAAGCATTCAGAAAGCCTTTTCAAAAATAAAGGACGCTTGATTTTTTTTGTAATGGATTTGGTATTAATAGAAGAAAATTAGCGGTTGTTTTTACATTCCGAACAAATCAGCGTGGCTGCCAGTGTCAACAAGCTCAAGAATCAGAATGTCGTTGAAGATTCTGTAAATTAAAAGCAAATCCGGCAGAATATGACATTCGCGGTTGCCTTTTAAGTTTCCTGTAAGTTCGTGGTCGCGGAATCGTTCGGGAAGTTTTTCGCCTTTTTGAAGTAAATCGACTGTTTCCGCAATCTTTCTGATTGAAGATTTGTTGCGTTTTTCCATCAGCTTAAGATGCTTTTTGAAACGTTTTGTCAGGCGGAGACTGTATTTGTTTTCTGTTCCGCTCATGCTTCAATTCCTAATTCGTCAAGAACTTCCTGAAAATTATTGTACGTTTTCGCATTCGGGTCGTTCATAAGCTGGTCGGCTTCCTCGGATGCAAGCTCAATCTCGCTCTTGCGTCTCGTCCGCTGTGGCTTGAACGGCAGCCCGTTTTCCCTGACCGACTGCCGCAAAAACATATTGATTGCGCTCGAAAGCGAAAGCCCCAAATCGTTGTAAAGCTCCGTCGCCTGTTCCTTGAGATTTTTGTCAACTCTAACATTCATTGCTACTGTGTTCATATCTACAATATATGCTAAAAAGTTGCATTTGTAAAGAAAATGCTTGCAAACTATTCAGTTTTTTCTAATAGACATACGCAGTATGCCTTTATTGCGTTGCCTGCTCCTACAGCGTCTTGTTTTTCGTTTGTCTTTGCTTTTACAAAAATTTTTTCTGATGCAGTTTCAAGAATGCCTGCGATTGAGCTGATTATTTTTTCGCGCCAAGGAAGCAATTTTGGTTTTTCTGTTTCTACCACGCAATCAAGATTTCCTAAAGCCCAGCCTGCTGATTTTACGTCTGCCCAGATTTTTTTTAGAAGTTCCGCGGAATCAGCGTTTTTCCATTTTGAATCTTCGCTTGGAAAATACGAGCCTATGTCGCCCATGCCAGAAGCTCCCAAAAGCGCGTCGCTGATTGCATGAAGCAGAACATCTCCGTCTGAATGCCCAAGCTCTCCTTTTTCCGCCGGGATTTCGACTCCGCCCAAAATAAATTTTCTGCCTTCAACAAGCTTGTGCAAGTCTGTTCCAATTCCTATGCGGATCATTTTTGTTTCCTTGGAAATATCCTGAATAAAAGTTATCTTCTTGTTTTTTTCGCTGCCTTCAACAACGTGGACTTTTTTTCCGCCTGTAAAATTTGGAAAAGCGTCCCAAACTTCTGTGTCGTCCGTGAACTCAAGTTTTTTTTGAAAAGCAGCTTTGTGGCATTCAGTCAGCGGTTCAAGAAAAAATCCCTGCGGAGTTTGCACGGCTCCCAAATTTTTTCTTACAAGATGACGGCTGATTGTTCCATCCGGCGCAATTTCTTTTTGCGTGTCAACAGGCTGAATTGCCGGAACTGCCGCTCCAAATTCTTGCGCTTTAGAAATCACATCCTGAATTATTTTTTTTGAAACGAACGGACGCGCGCCGTCATGGATTAGGACAATTGAATTTTTGTTTTTGATTTTGCAAAGCGCCTTGAAAACTGATTCTTGCCTTGTAACTCCGCCTTCTGCAAAAGTCAGCGTTGTGTTTTTTAAAAGGCTTTCTAGTTCCGTGTCGGCAAGCAATGCGGATTTTGCTTCCTGCTCGCCGTTTTTTGGAATGGAAACTATAATTTCTGAAAAATCCGCAGCTTCAATAAATGCACGGACTGATTCAGAAAGCACAGTTCCTTTTTTTAATGGAAGGTATTCTTTTTTTTTGCCAAGCCCCATTCGGCTGGAAGAACCTGCGGCGGCTATGACAAGAACTTTATTAATCATCATCCTCGCTGTCAAAGTCTTCGGAATCTTTTTCGTTAGATGAAGTTTCTTCTTCAAACTCATCATCGTCTTCATCTTCGTCGGCAAAGGCTTGTTTCTTTTCAATCTTTAAACCAAGCGGCTCAAGTTTTTCATGCAGCATGGCTTCAACTTCCTTGTCGGAAATTCCAAAGGCTTCTGCAATTTCGTCCTCAAGAAGTTTTTTTGCATTGTCGTAAAGTTTGCGCTCAAGAATCGGAAGTTCCTTTACCTTTGAACGGTGGTAAAGACAGCGCACGATTGCCGCAATGTCGCCGATTGTGCCTTTTTTGAGCAGGTCAAGGTTCATTTGGTAGCGGAGTTTCCAGTCGGAAGTAGGAGGCTCAAAGTCGTCGCTGATTGAATTCAGTGCAGCCTGCGCTTCATCTTTTGAAACGATTGCGCGGATTCCTAAGTCCTTTGATTTTGATACAGGAACCATTACATTCATGTCGGAAACTTCAATATAAATTTTGTAGTAATATGTTGGCTCGTTGTTGAAGTCTTTTTTGAAAATCTCTGTGATTTTTCCAACGCCCTGGCTTGGGTAAACAACTTTTTGGTTTACAGAAAATTCTGTCTTTGGTTTTGCCATAATGAAATTATTATAGCACAGTTTCTTTAAAAATTCAACGCTGAAAAAATGGACGAATCAAATTGCACTTGGCTTTTTTTCCGACTGACTTTTTGCTTCTATTATGCTATACTTTCCGAAAAATTATTTGGAGAACAAAATGGATTTAATAGAAGAATATAAGAAATTTCTTGAAAACGGAAAAACTGAACGCGAATGTGTTTCGCTTATAATTCAGCTTGCGGAAAAAAATGGATACAAGGACATTCAGAAAACTGATTCTTTAAAGCCGGGCGAAAAAGTCTACGTCTGCAAACGCAATAAAAGCATCGCGCTTTTTGAAATCGGCACAGGTTCTGTTGAAAACGGAATGAATATTCTTGGAGCGCACATTGATTCTCCTCGCTTGGATGTAAAGCAGAATCCGCTTTATGAAAAAGATTTTCTTGTTTATTTGAACACGCATTATTATGGCGGAATAAAAAAATATCAGTGGGTTACTTTGCCGCTTGCCTTGCACGGAGTTGTCTGTTTAAAGGACGGTTCTACTGTAAAAATTTCAATTGGCGAAAAATCCGATGAGCCTGTTTTTTGCATTTCAGATATTCTTCCGCACCTTGCCCAAAAACAAATGAAAGAAACAGCCGCTGATTTTATAGACGGAGAAAGTTTGGACTTAATCTGCGGAAGCGAAATTCCTTCAGTTCAAAATGAATATTCAGATTCAAAGGAAAAAGACAAGGCGAAAAAACTTGTTCTGGAAATTTTAAAGGAAAAATACGGAATTGAAGAAAAAGATTTTAATTCCGCTGAGCTTGAAGTTGTTCCGGCTGGCGCTCCAAGAGATTTGGGATTTGACCGCAGCTTGATTTTGGCTTACGGACAAGACGACCGTTCTTGCGCTTACACTTCTGCACAGGCGATGGTGGACAGCAAGGCTTCTTCCAGAACAAACTGCTGCATTTGCGTTGACAAGGAAGAAATCGGAAGCTATGGCGCAACTGGAATGGGAAGTCATTTTATGGAGAACGCAGTTGCGGAAGTTGTTGCCCGGCTTGGCGAATATTCAGAACTTTCTGTGCGCCGTTGCCTGAACAACAGCTGGATGCTTTCTAGCGATGTGAATTCAGCTTATGATCCGATGAACGCAAATTTATTTGACAAAGAAAATTCTTCGTTCCTTGGCGGCGGAATTGTTTTCCAAAAATATACAGGTTCGCGCGGAAAGTCCGGGGCAAGCGATGCGGATCCTGAATTCATTGCAAAGCTTAGAAATGCTCTTGATTCTGGAAATGTAAAATATCAGCTTGCGGAACTTGGCAAAGTTGACCAAGGCGGCGGAGGAACAATTGCACATCTTGCCGCAAAGTACGGAATGTATGTTCTTGATGCCGGCGTTGCGGTTTTGAGCATGCACGCTCCGTGGGAAATCACTTCAAAAGAAGATATTCAGCAGGCGTACAACGGCTACAAACTTTTCTTGGGAATGGAATAATGTTTGACTATATTCTTTTTGATTTTGACGGAACTTTAATGGACACTTCAAAAGGCGTCTTTAATTCGTTTGACAAAGTCGTTGCTCATTACGGCTTGAAAGTTGACCGCGCGGTTTACAGCACGATGATTGGTCCGCCGTTAAAAGAAAGTTTTTCCAAAACGCTCAAACTTCCTGAAAGTGAAATTCAAAACGCAATGCAAGTTTACAGAAATTATTATGCGGAAAAAGGAATGTTCGAAGCGGAACTTTACGATGGCGTTGTTGAGCTTATAAAAAATCTGCGCGCTGCCGGAAAAAAAATATTTGTCGCAACAAGCAAGCCAGAAGTTTACGCAAAGCAAATTCTTGAGCGCAAAGGAATCTTGGAGCTTTTTGATTTTGTGGGCGGAAGCGACTTGGAAGAAAAATCCCGCGTTGAAAAATGCGATGTTGTAAAATATGTTTTGGAATCAAACGGAATTTCAGGTGAAAAAGAAAAGTGCATTTTAATTGGCGACCGACATTATGACGTGGACGGCGCGCATTCTGCCGGAATAAAGTGCGCGGGAATTCTTTGGGGCTTTGGAACAAAAGAAGAATTTGAAAATTGCGGCGCGGATTTTATTTTTGAATTTCCTAAAAATGTAGAAGCATTTCTTATTCAAAATTAGTAAATTAAAAATGGAGGAAAATTATGTCTGAAAAAAAATACAATGTGGACAGTTTCAATTTGGATCACACAAAGGTTACAGCTCCTTTTGTGCGCTTGGCTTCTGAAAAAACTGGCAGAAAAGGCGATATTGTAAGCAAGTATGATGTTCGTTTTTGTCAGCCGAACAAGGAATTCATGCCGACTGGAGCGATTCACACTTTGGAACATCTTGTTGCTGAATATATAAGAGATGAGTTTCCGCGCATTGTAATTGACTTTAGCCCTATGGGATGCAGAACCGGATTTTATCTTACAGTTTGGGGCGACCACGAGGAATCTTATATTGCCGAGCATCTTTGTAATGTTCTTGAAAAAGTTGCGGCTTGGGACAAAGAAATTCCCGGAAGCACAGAAGTTGAATGCGGAAACTACAAAGACCATGACTTGGAAGGTGCAAAAAAACTTGCCGCCCGCTGGGTCAAGGAAATCAGGGAAAAAGGCTGGAATTGCTACAAAAATTTATCGTAGTTTAGCTTAAAAAAATAATGCTAGAATGCGACTAGGAAGCAATAGCTTTCAGCGGTCTTTTTTATAAAAGCATTTTTCTAATTCGTTCATACTGAGGAGTTGTTATGAACCTGTTTCAAAAATTCAAGGAGACATTTTTTTCTGTCTTCCCGATTATGGTGATTGTTCTTTTGCTTTCGGTCACCGTTGCTCCTTTAAGCCTTAACATAATTGTGAGGTTTATTGTAGGAGGAATTCTTGTCGTTGTCGGGCTTACATTTTTTCTGCTTGGCGTTGACATTGGAATCCTTCCTATAGGTGAACGGAGCGGTGCGGCTCTTACGAGTAAAAAGAATCTTGCCTTGCTTCTTTCAGCTTCATTCTTGATTGGCGTTATGGTTACAATTGCCGAGCCTGATGTTCAAGTTCTTGCTGATCAGATAAAAAGTCTTTCTTCAAATGTGAACAAATGGGGACTTGTTCTGGGCATTGCGGTTGGCGTAGGTTTCTTTATAACAATCGGACTTTGCAGAACTGTTTTTTCTCTTAATCTTAGAACTGTTTTGATTATTTCATACATTGCTTTGTTTTCTCTTGCGTTCATGTGCCCAAAAGAACTTCAGGGTGCGGCGTTTGATGCGGGCGGAGCGACAACAGGACCTATGACGGTTCCGTTTATCATGGCTCTTGGAATGGGTGTTGCTTCTGTTCGTCATGCAGGCTCTTCAAAAGAAGGCGGAACAAGCGACAGTTCATTTGGTCTTACGGGAATTGCAAGCATCGGACCTATTGCCGCGGTTTGTGTCTACGGAATGATTTTGAATCTTTCTGGCGCGGGTTCATCTTCTTCGGCTTCTGGTTCGGCGGAATCTTCTGCGGACAATCTTCAGGAAGGACTTTCAGTTTTTATTGAATACTTGCCGGAAGTTGTGCGTGAAGTTTTTATGTCGATGCTTCCGCTTGTAATAATGTTTGCGGTTTTCCAAATCCTGCTTTTAAAGCTTCCTCCAGTTCAAATCCGAAAAGTTGCCCAGGGAATTTTGTACTGTTTTTTTGGATTGATTTTGTTCCTTGTTGGAGCGGACGGCGGATTTATGAGCGCAGGAAAAATGCTTGGCAGTGTTCTTGGACAGGCGGCTTTTTCCAACGGCGGAATTTGGATTGCGCTTATAATTATAGTTTCGCTTTTGTTCGGGGCGATAACGGTTTGCGCAGAGCCGGCCGTTTGGGTTCTTACGGAGCAAGTTGAAACTGCGACTGGCGGAAACATCAGAAGAAAAGTTATTCTTGCGACTCTTTCACTTGGAGTTGCGGCTTCAATCGCATTGTGCATGATTCGCATTTTGTACGGATTCAGCTTGTGGTACATTTTGATTCCGGGATATGCGGTTGCGCTTCTTTTGACTTTCTTTAGTCCTCCGCTTTTTATGGGAATCGCTTTTGATTCCGGCGGAGTTGCGTCTGGTCCTATGACTAGCACGTTTATTCTTTCATTCACAATCGGCGCGGCTTCTGCAAGCGGAAGTGATTCTGCTGCCGGAGCGTTCGGAGTGATTGCCCTTGTTGCCATGACTCCGCTGATTGCAATTCAGATTCTTGGAATAATTTTCAAGCTGAAGACAAGAAAAAAGGAGGTTAAGCAATGAGCGCATTTTATCTTTTGTTAGCTGAAGTTCCGCAGAATAAAGCCGAGCTTGTTTCTGATTCTGCTGTAAAGGCAGGAAGTTTTGGCGGAACTGTTTTGCGTGGAAAAGGAATTTCTTCAAGCGGACTTGCGGATGCTTTGGGGCTTGGAGCAACAACAAAGGACATTGTTCTTATTCTTGTTGAGCAGGAAAACAAAGACAAAATTTTTTCAGCGATTCAGGAAGCCTGTGAAAATGAAAAAAAAGATTTTGGTTACCTTTGCGCTTTGGAGTCGGATACAATGGTAAAAGCAGGAATTATAAAAGGAAAGGAAGGCGACGCTATGTCAGAAGGAAAACAGACTTTAATTTCGGTGATTTTGAATAAAGGTTATGCAGATGACGCGATGGCTGCGGCAAGAAAAGCTGGAGCTGGTGGCGGAACTGTTATAAACGCAAGAGGAACTGCGCGCGAGGATGATGCCAAATTTTTTGGAATGCACATTGTTCCAGAAAAAGAAATGCTTATGATTATTGTTGATTCTGAAAAAAAGGATTCAGTTCTTGACGCTGTAAAAAATCTTGCTTGCTTGCAGGAACCGGGAAGCGGAATCGTTTTCTGTTCAACTGTAAATTCTTTTTCAACTCTTGGAAAAAAATAATGTCGAATGAATTTGATGCTGAAAATGTTTCTTTAGGTAGCTGGAAAAAATATTTTAAAATTCAGCTGTTTAAAGAAATTGACAGCACAAATTCCGAACTTGTCCGCCGCGGAAATGCAATGTCGCCTCTTTTAAATGAAGATGGCTCTTTGACAGAAAACGGCGGAATCTTTAACAATACTCTTGTTGCAGCCGAATCCCAAACTTCCGGACATGGACGCTTGGGACGTTTTTTTTATTCACCGTCTTTGACTGGAGCGTATTTCAGTTTTTCAGTTGTAAAAGAAGGCGGCATAAAAAATCCTGCGATGTTCACGGTGAGTTCTGCAGTTGGAGTTTGCCGCGCCATAAAAAAATTGTTTGGAACAATCTGCTCAATAAAATGGGTGAACGATATTTTTTGCGGCGGAAAAAAAGTGTGCGGGATTTTAACTGAAGGAATTGTAAATTCTTCAAAAGGAATTGTTGAAGCCGCTGTGGTTGGAATCGGCATAAATCTTGCTACTCAAAATGATTTTCCAGAAGAGCTTCGAAAAAAAGCCGGCGGAATTTCCACAGAGGAATTTTTATCTGAAAAAAAAATAAGCAGCCAGAAGTTGATATTTTGCTGCATGGATGAAATAACCGCGATTTTAAATTCCGGTGAAAATATTATTCCAGAATATAAAAATCTTTCTTTTTTGCTTGGAAAGGAACTGGACGTTTTGCCTGTGATTGGTCAGGAAAAATCATTTAAAGCGAAAGCCCTGGACATTACTGATGACGCAGGGCTTTTAGTTGAACTTGCTGACGGAACAAAAAAAATTCTTCATTCCGGCGAAGTTACGCTTCATTCATTTTTAGGCTAGAACTTTTTTGCAAGCAAATTTTTCTGAGTTTCTGTATTGTACAAAGTCAAAACTTCAACTGCAAAATTGTCTTCAAGGTCGCGCTTGTAATTCTGGATTTTAGAAATATAATCAAGCGTAATCTGAGGCGTGCTGTTTTTTCTTACTTTGTTTGCTCCGGCATTGTACATTGCAAGAGCCGCGATTTCGTTTCCTGCTGTGTTCAGGCAAAATCTCAAATGTGAAAGTCCGTAATGTGCGGAAGTTTTCGGATCGTAAAAATCAGATTCTTCAAGCTTTGGAAAACTTGTGTTGTTCAGCTGGAAAAGTCCGCGGTCGATGCTTCCATTTGTATTTTTGTGCATTGCCGTTACTTTGAAGTTGCTTTCGGTGTGGGCGAGGGCAAACGCAAGTGAAAGCGGAATGTTGAATTCTTCTGCTGACTGAAGCACTGCCTGCGCAACTTCACGGCTGTTTACAACTCTTGAGTAGTACCATTCAACTGCGGCTCTGCTTTGCGGCTGCTTGTAAAGAATAAGACCGGCATCGTCTTTGCTTTTTGTTTCAATTACAAGCTCAGGATATTCCTTGTCAAAAATTGATTCGTAATTTACAGTTTGCTCCTGCGCTGGTTCAGTTTGAACATTTTCTGAAGCCACGGTATTTTCAACTGGCTTTTCAGCAGGGATAAAAACAAGAGTGCATACACAAAGAGCTACAAAAAACACGCTGAAAGCTACAGTTCCTGCAACAAGTTTGATAAAGTAGTTGTGCTCATAATCCATGGTATATTCTCCATAAAAGTTGTTTTTCCTCTTGAAAAATTTAATAAATAAACAGGATTCGTTCAACTTTTTCTTTATTTTGACAAAAAATAAAAAAATGTTCAAGAGAATTTACTGAAAAACTTTTGAAATCGTTGCGTTATTTCGCAGATAATGATATTTTGTTGAAGCTAAAGAATTTTGTCTTAAAGCTTTGCGATTTTTTCATCAGAAGCAAGAAGATTTTCATCCGCGCTAAAAAAGATGTAATGTCCGTGTTTTGCTTTCAATTCTGAAATAAAAAAATCCGGCGCAACATTTTCTGGAACTGAAAAGCCTATTACGTTTTCACAGTCTTTTATTCTTCTTGCGCAATGCTTGAAACTTGCCGTGAAAATCTCTTTTTCTTCTTGAGTTGCAGGATTTTTTTCCGTGGAAGGAATTATCACCGCAAATGAATTTTTTTCTTCAAGTTTTTTTAGCCAGTCTCTGAATTCTGCAAGAAATTCTTCGTTTGCGTTTTCTTCTGAGCCTATAAGTTCTTGCGCAACGTTTATAGAATAAAGCGCGTTTTCTTCCGGCTCGAAATTATTTTTGCAGAATTTTCCGTCTATGAGTTTTGCATTTTTTGTGTCGAGTTCAGTTCCGTTTAAAAAATAAATTTTGTTTTTTTCTGAATAAAATTTCGCTTCGATTTTCATTTTCTACCTTTAAATTTAAATCCGTATTTTTTTTGTTTTTCTTTGTACAAAACTGAGTCGGCATATTCAAGCAAGGAATTTATGTCGTAGCCGCTTTTTCCGCCGAACGGAGCCGAACCTATGCTTATTGAAAGCGTGAAAGGCTCTCCTGAATTTTTGTTGTATTCGTCGCAATAAACTTGAAGCCTGTCTTTTAGCTTTGAAAAATTTTCCTGATTGAGCCCGGCTGCGAGTATTGCAAATTCATCTCCGCCAAGACGCGCGATTGCATCTGAGGAGCGGAACGTTTTCTTTAAAAGTTCGGCTTCATTTTTTATGGCTCTGTCTCCTGCGGCGTGCCCATGTGTGTCGTTTATTTTTTTCAGCCCGTCAATGTCGCCAAAAAGAACAAGTCCGCTTTGTCCGCTGTTCATGGCGGTTTCAAGAATTCTTGAGCTTATGGAAATAAATCCGCGTCTGTTTAAAAGTCCTGTAAGCTCGTCCGTAACAGAAACCGCGCAGATTTTGTTGTAGTCTTTTTCGAGTTTTTTAAGTTTGTTTTTTGCCTGGCTGAAAGTAACTGCGTTTGCGATGCTGGATGAAATCATTTTGCAAACCATCGAGTAAACGGAAGAATCGTAGTCGCCAGGCCTGTAAACTATGTAGCCGTAAATCAGCGAGTTGTTGAACAAAGTGCAAACATACATTCCATCCATCGAAGAAAAAATTTCATCTGGGAGCATTTTTGATTTTGGGTCAAAGTAAATTTTTTCCGCATTGTGGCTGAGTATAAAATTTTTTTCCTTGTCAAATGCTGAAAAAATATAAGTTTTGTCTGGAAACTTAAAAAAATCAAAACGTTCAGTTGAGACTGGAGATTCAAAAAGGCAGATTGCCGCCGCGGTTATTCCGTAAGAAATCAAGTCGCTGTTTATTCTTTGCCTTAAACTGTCCAGCGTGATTTCGGCTTGCAAAGTAGAGTAGTGCTGAATAATCTGAATAAAATTATTTCTGTTTGCGTACCATTTGTTCAGCCCAAAATCCATTATGTTTTTTACGGAAGCTTCAATTTTGTTTCCCTTAATTCCAATTCCAACGCCAGTTGTGTCTTTTGGTGAAACGCATCCGCAAGTCTGCCTGAAAACTGGATAGGAACTTATGGCCTTTTTTATTGAAGTGTTTTCACCGTTTATTATTTTGCACAAAAGTTTTGCCGCGGCTTCAGTTTGTTTTTCAACATTTTGATTTATAGATGTAAGCGACGGAGTTACGCAAGCCGCTCTGATTTCGTCATCGAATCCTGTAACTGTTACTTCCTGCGGAATTTTCACATCGTACATTTTCAGGACATCGAGGCAAGCAAAAGCCATTTCGTCATTTAGCGCGACAATTGCTTCAAAGTTAAATTCGCCTTTTCTTTCTCTGTATTCTCTTAAAGCGGAAGTTGCCGTGTCGTAAGTGAATCCGCCGTAAATTTTTTTTGATTCGTCAAATTCAATTTTATATTTTTTTAAAGTCTGACGGAAAGCGCATTCTCGTTCCCGTGCTTCCTGCGATTCGCCTTCCAAAGTCATTAGCGCAAAATTCTTTTTTTTGTGCGTTAAAATTAAATGCTCTACAAGCTGGCACATGCTCCGTTTGCAGGAAATTGTTATGCTCGGAATATCTTCAAATTCGCAGCCTACAGAAACAACCGGCAGCGGAGAAAATGACTTTAAGTACATCCGCAAATATTCAGTTGAAACATTGTTGAGCTGTGTGCAGGTTAAAAAAATCATTCCGTCAACATTGTTGGAATTTATGTGGGAAGCGACAGCAAGATTCTGATATTCATAGTTGAAATTTACGGCGTTCATTGTTCCGATTGGAAAGACAACAAGCTCCGCATTATGTTTTTTCAGGAAATTTTGCGCTCCTTCGACTGCGCGGTTTGTGTATTCTGTTTCAAGATAGTCAACTATGATTGCAATTCTCTTCCTTAGACGCATAACATTATAATTATAGCAGATAATATTTCTGTAGGCAATAAAGATTTTTTTCTGCGGATTTTTGTTTGGTCAACTTTGAAATTTCCTTAAAAGTTGACTATCATTTTGTTTGACGTTATTATATCAGAATGAATGTAATCCTTGGTATTTCTGCTGCCGAAGGAATCGGAATTGGAAAAGCATTTGTTCTTCCAGACGAGCAGGAACGAAAAATCCCCAAAAGAAAAATCTCTGCTCAGGAAGTTGATATTGAATGGCAAAGGCTGACTGACGCTTGCTCTCAGGTTCAAAAGGAATTTTCTGATTTTCTTTCGAGCGAGGATATTACAAAGGATCAGCGTGAAGTTCTTGAAACTTACCAGCTTATGCTTTCAGATCCTGTTTTTATGAAAGAGCTTCAGGATTTCTTTTCGAAAAAACTGCTTAATATAGAATATTCTTTGGATTTTAAAGTCAGGGAATATGCGGATATGCTTCGCAACAGCCACAACGGATATTTGGCGGAGCGCGCACAGGACATTGAAGATGTTTTTAACCGTGTCCTTGATATTTTGCTTGACTATCATCCGTTTGACATTTGGCTTGTTCCTGACGGTGCAGTTATTATCGGCCGCTCTATGAAAACCAGCGACACAGTAATTCTTGGAAAACGGAAAATTGCCGGGCTTGCTCTTACAGAAGGAAGCAGCGCGTGCCACGTAGCCATTCTTGCAAAAAGCTACGGAATTCCTGTTGTTGTTGGAATTGAAGATGCGGCGAATCTTGCGCAGAATGGAGAAACGATTGTTGTTGATGGAAACATCGGTGAACTTATAATTCAGCCTGATGCGGCGACTTTGACAAGCGCAAATGCAAAAATTGTTTCCGAGCAAAAATATAGAGTCAACCTTCAGAAATTCAAGGATGTTCCTGCGGCAACTGAAGACGGAACTATTTTTAAACTTTATGCGAATATCGGAACTCCGGAAGAAGCTCAGCTTGCGTTGGATAATGGCGCGGACGGAATCGGACTTTTTAGAACAGAATTTCTTTTTATGAATTCCGCGCAAAAATTTAACAAGCAGTCTTCGTCTTCTTACACAAATTCCATGAGCGAAGATGCGCAGTTTGAAGCCTACAAGCGTGTTCTGCAAATAATGGGCGACAAACCTGTTACTATAAGAACTCTTGATGCGGGCGGAGACAAAATTGTTGAAGGCTCTGATATTCCTGCCTTTTCCGAAAAAAATCCGCTGATGGGATTACGCGCAATAAGAATGTCTCTTTACTGTCCTTCTGTTTTTAGAACTCAGCTGCGGGCTTTGTACCGTGCGAGCGTCTACGGAAATTTGAGAATTATGCTTCCGCTGATTACGGATGTTTCGCAAGTTGAAACTGCCCTTGGAATTGCAAAAGGAATCCGCATTTCTTTAAAGGAAGACAATATTCCTTTTAATCCAGATGTTCCGATTGGAATAATGGTCGAAACCGCCGCTGCTGCAATTTGCGCGGACTGTCTTGCTCCATACTCGAAATTTTTTTCGCTTGGAACAAATGACTTGACCCAGTATGTTCTTGGCGTTGACCGTGAAAATCAGGCTGTGAATCCGCTGTACAATGAATTCAGTCTTGCCGTTTTGCGCATGATAAAAAACACAATTTTAAATGCTGAAAAATTCAACATTCCTCTTTCTGTCTGCGGAGAAATGGCGGGCAACAAAGAAAGCGCAGTTATTCTTGTCGGAATGGGCGTTAGAAATTTAAGCATGATTCCAAAGCAAATTCCAGTTATTAAGGAAATGCTTTCTCATTTTTCAATAAAGGAACTTGAGAATCTTTCAAACCGTTCAGTATTTTAAAATTTAGGAAATCAAATGAAAAAAAATAAAAAGAAGAAGCCGGATTTTTCAAAACCAAAGCCAGAAAAAAAAGACGAGCTTGAAATTCGTCAGATAGAAGAAAAAAACGATGAAGAGAATTCTTCCATAAAAAAAGAAATTGAAAGCCGCAGAAAAGAGCGCAGTCAGAAATTTTTCCCAGATAAAATATATAACAATCTTCCATTGATTGTAATTGCCGGTCGTCCTAATGTTGGAAAGTCAACTTTGTTCAATGCACTTACGCACACAAAGCGCGCCATTACAGATCCGACTCCCGGTGTTACACGCGATCCTGTTGAAGGAACTTGCTTTTTGTCGGGGCTTCCTGTTCATCTTATGGACACAGGCGGATATAAGCTTACCCGGAATTTAAAATCCCGCGAAAGTGAAATGGACGATCTTGTTGTTGAAAAAACTGTCAGCATGTTCCAAAAGGCGGACAGAATTCTTTTGCTTCTTGATGCGACTGAAATTAATTCCGAAGACGAAGAGCTTATTCATTTGCTCAGAAGCTATTCCGACAAATTGATTGTTGCCGTCAATAAAACCGAGGGCGGAAAAAACGAGCATCTTGCATACAACTACATGAAATATGGCTTTAAAGACATTTCGCTTATTTCTGCGTTTCACGGCGACGGACTGAATGTTCTTCAGGAAAAAATGATTGAAGGGCTTGATTTTTCAAAAGTGACTGAAGGCTCAGAAGAAGAACGTCCAATCCGTATTGCTATTCTTGGAAAACCTAACGTTGGAAAATCAACTTTGAGCAACGCTCTTACACATACGGAATCTTCTATTGTGAGCGATTATGCGGGAACAACTCGTGATGTTGTTGAAGGAAGTTTCCGATACAATGGACATGATATTCAGATTTTGGACACTGCCGGAATCAGGCGAAAATCCAAAGTTAAAGAAAATGTTGAATATTATTCCGTGAACCGCGCCATAAAAACTTTGGACGAATGCGACATTGCTTTTGTTATGATTGATGCTGTTGAAGGTTTAGCGGAACAAGATAAAAAAATTACAGGACTTGCGTTTGAAAGAGGTCGCGGTGTTATTTTTATTTTGAATAAATGGGATTTGCTTGAAGACCAGGGAAATAAAACTGTAAAGAAAACAAAAGAATGGATTCAGGCAATGTTTGGTCAGATGAACTGGGCTCCGATTATTCCGTTGAGCGCGAAAAACCATGACGGTATAAAAAATCTTATGGACACTGCGTTGGAAATTTATAGCCAGCTTACACGCAAGGTTGACACTGCATCTTTGAATGCAGCGTTAAAAGACTGGCTGTTTAAATATCCGCCGCCAGCAACAAAATCAATTCATTTTAAAATCCGCTACATGACTCAGACTAGCATTAATCCTGTAAATTTCTTGATTTTTGCAACCCGGCCAGACAATGTTCCTTTGACTTATGTTACTTACTTGAAAAATAGAATCCGCGAAGACTTGGGCTTTGATTACATTCCGGTTCAAATTGAAATGAAAGCCAGCCGTCAAAAGTGGCAGAACAGAACTGAACAAAATGAAAAGGAACGCTGATGGCGCAATACAGCATCGGGCAAGTTGAAAAAATTACCGGGGTTAAGTCGCACGTTTTGCGTTATTGGGAAGAAACTGTTCCAGGCTTTGCTCCGCGGAAAGATTATTCCGGCCGAAGAATTTATTCGCAGCGTGATGTGGAAATTGTTTTAAGGCTGAAATATCTAATTTATGTAAAAAAGTTTACGATAGAAGGCGCAAAAAATCAGATTATAGAAGACGCGGAAAATGTTCAGAACAATCCAGATGCTGTAATGGAAATTAGAAAAATTCGGGCGGATTTGAGCGAGCTTTTTTTTGAAATTCAAAAAGCCAAGAAGCAAGAGGAAAATTAATGGAAGAGAAAATTCAACTTAAGTGGTACGAAAAACGGCAGGGAATAAAACTTAAGGATAAAATAAAATCGGAACAGAAAAAAAAAGAATTTCTTGAAAAGCAGAATTTAAAGAAAAACAGCGCTTCCGAAAAAAAACAGCTAAACTCAAAAAGAATCCATTCGATTCAAAAATCCAAATTTGTAAAGCCGTTGGAAGATTTATTTTCCGCTGAAAAAATTCCAGAAGATGCAAAAAAAATAATTGAAGAATTTGACAAAGTTGTTGAGTCAACGCATCCGCTTAATTCCAAGCAGAAACTTTTGCTGCCAAAGCAAATCCGCAGTCTTAGCCATTTTCTTACGGATGAGCGTGGAGAGCGTCGGCTTGGCTACATGAACCAGACTGTTCTTTTAAGCGCGTATGTTCATTATTATACTTGGTGGAATCTTGTGCGGCTTGTGCGGCTTTTTTCCAATATCGATAAGAAATTTTTTGATGTAAAAGATTCTTCAGTTTTTCTTGATCTTGGTTCTGGACCTCTCACCGTTCCGCTTGCGCTTTTTTTGTCTCGTCCTGAACTTAGAAAAAAACATATCACTTTTTATTGCCTTGACATTTCTCAGCAGGCTTTGGCTTTTGGTGAAAATATTTTTCTTTCAGTTGCAGCGCGTTTAAAATGCGAGCCGTGGAAAATTGTCCGTGTGAAAGGTGAGCTTGGTTCGTCTGTAAAGGAAAAAGCGGATTTTATTATAAGCGCAAATCTTTTCAATGAGCTTTGTGATGATTTTAAAAATCCGCCGGATTTTCTTGCAAAAAAATATACAGAACAAATTCTTTCATATTTAAAATTTGAAAATGAAAATGCGCGTTATATTATTGTAGAGCCAGGCGATCCTCGTTCGGCGCGGCTTGTAAGTTTGATGCGCGACAGTTTTATGCGGCGCGGATTTTTTCCAGTTTCTCCTTGCACGCATTTTTGCCAGTGTCCTATGGATGGAAAAAAAGGCGGCAAATGGTGCAACTACGCTTTTAAAACAGACGATGCTCCAGCTGAATTGAAAAAGCTTTCTGAAAAATCCGAGCTTCCAAAGGAAAGGGCAGTGCTTTCTTTTGTCGCGTTCCAAAAATCAAAAGACGGGCAAATTGACGGATGCGGCTGTTTTTCCGATGAAAGACCAGAATTTATTTCAATGCGGATAACAAGCGAGCTTATAAAACTTCCGGGCGGAAGAAGCGGATATTACGCTTGCTCAGAAAAAGGACTTTTGCTTGTTGTGACTTCACAGCAGTTTTTGAGCGGACAAAAAATCAGAGTGCTGAATCCGCAAAAAAAACTCCCGATTGATTCAAAATCAGGAGCTTATATTTTGGAACTTTAGTCTTTGTAAAGTTTTGCAAGTTTATCTTTGTAAATGTCTGCAACCCTATAGCGCATCATTTCTTGCTTTGCGCTTAGTTCTACTCCAACCTCAAAAGGCTTGGTTATTACGGCGATTTTGTTTATGCGCTCAAAAGACTTGAATCCGTTTTTTGCGCTAATTGACTCGAATACTTCACCTTCAAGAAGTTTTTGAATCGCTTCTGTTTCCGCAAGTTCTTCATAAGAGCCAAAGCTGATTCCGTTTTCTGTCGCGTAAGTTTCAATTGCATCTTGGTCTGGCAAAATAAGCGCCACAAGATATTTTTGGTCGATTCCTTTTTCGTTTGTTCCGAACACAACAGAAGTTGAAATAAATCTGGATTCGTTTATTTTTGCTTCAATTGGAAGCGGCTCAATGTTTTCTCCGCCTTGAAGAACTATTGTATCTTTTTTTCGGCCTCTAAGTTGAATTTCATTATTTACGGAAAGAATTGCAATGTCGCCAGTGTCAAACCAACCGTCCACGGTCATAACTTTGTCGGTTAAATCCGGGCGTTTGTAGTAGCCTTGCATAACGCATCCGCCCTTTATCTGTAGAGTTCCCTTTTTGCATCTGCCGAGAATAATTCCGTCGTCGTCAACAACTCTTACTTCCATTCCGCGCAAAGGAGTTCCGACATTTCCGAAAATCGGATCTGCAATCGGACGGACGCTTATAATAGGAGAAGTTTCTGTAAGTCCGTAGCCTTCCTGAATATTTACGCCGATTGCCCAGAAAAACGCATCAACATTTTTAGGAAACGCTCCGCCACCAGCAATTCCAGATCGGAAATTTTTTCCAACCATCGCTTTGATTTTTCTAAAGACAAGCAGGTTTCCAAGAAGTTTGATTGGATAAAGAAGAAGCCACGGCCATACAAGAACCGGCCACCAAAATCCAAGATAGTCCGGACCGAAGCGAGTATTTTTTCTTCTTAATTTTCTGTCGATTTTGCTCCATAATAATGCTTCTGCAACAAAAAATCTGAAAAGTGCAAATGCGATTCCTCCGGTTTTTCTCATTTTGCGCCAGATTCCGTCGTAAACTGCTGACCAGACACGCGGAACAGCCGGCAAAAGATAAGGATCAAGTTTCTGCAAGTCCTGAAGAAGAACGCTTCCAATCGGCTTGCTGTAGCAAAGAGTTCCACCTTGAGCAATGATTACATATTCAACTGCTCTTTGGAATGCGTGCCATACCGGAAGAACAAGCAATGCGCGCTCGCCCGGATTTAAAAATATTCGCTCTGTAACTTCATCAAGCTGGCATAAAATATTTCCGTGGCTTAGCATTACGCCTTTTGGAGTTCCTGTAGTTCCGCTTGTAAAAATTATTGTCGCAAGATCGTCCGGCTTTCCTTTTTCAAGTTCCTGTTCAACTGCGTCTGGATGCTGTTTGCGCCATTCGTGTCCTGATTTCTGCAAATCCCTGAACCAAAGACAAGCAACTTTTTGTTTTTCGCAGTCTGATTTTGTGTCTTCTGAAACTTCCTCAAATGAAATTATTGTCTTGAGCGTTGGAATTGATTTTTTTATATTCAAAAGTTTTTTTACTTGCGTTTCGTTTTCAACAATTGTGATTTCAACTTCTGAAAAAGAAAGAATGTAAGCAAGGTCTGTTTCTGTTGCGTCAAGTCCGCGCGGTGTGTCTATTGCTCCGATTGAAAGAAGTCCGACGTCCGCCTGTTCCCACTCTTCGCGGTTGTCAGCAATGAGTCCGATTCTGTCTCCCCGTTTTACGCCGATGTCCAAAAGCGCGCCGGCAAAGTCCATTGCGTTTTCAAATAAATCGTGGTAATTAGTTTCCTTGTATTCGCCTGACTTTGTTCTTGAAAGCTGCGCTGAAATTTCAGGCCACTGGATTGCGCTTTTTCTGACTAATTTTGGAAGAGTATCTCCGAATTTGTAATTCATATAGACCTGCTTGATTTTGTTTGATTTTCAGTAAGTTTAAGTGAAAAAAAAAAGAGTTACAATGAAAATTAAAGAAATTTGTATAAATTTTTTATAAAAAAGACAGAATTTTATAATAAATAGTCGCAATTTTATATGTGTTATTTCTTCAACAATGCTAATAAATCTTGTTTTTTTTCCGAAAATCAACATATGCCATCAAAACAGAATCTTTACAAAAAGCCCGATTACTGGTCTCAAAAAGCTTTCAAGGAAGGTTACCCTGCAAGAAGCGTTTATAAGCTTCAGGAAATAGATGAAAAATTTGGAATGCTTAAAAAAAGTTCCATTGTTCTTGATTTGGGTGCGGCTCCGGGAAGCTGGACTGTCTGGCTTTTGAGAAATATAAAGCAGTCTGGAAAAGTTGTTTCCGTGGATTTGAATCATCTTTCAAAAGATGTCAAGGCGGAAAATCTTGTTTTTTTTCAGGGCGATTTGCTTAGCGAGGAAATCCGAAATCTGATAAAAGAGCAGGGACCTTACGACTTGGTTGTTTGCGACGCTGCTCCTTTGACGACTGGAAACCGCACGATAGACACTTTGCGTTCAAAGGCGCTTGTTGAAATGGCGATTTGGTATGCGGGCGCAATGCTTAAAACTGGCGGAAATTTCTGCGTGAAAATTTTTCAGAACGGAGATCAGCAAAAGCTTCTTATGAAAATGCGCGAAATTTTTACTCAGGCAAAAGGATTCAAGCCTGAAGCCTGCCGCACGGAATCTTTTGAAACTTATTTAATCGGTTTGAACAAAAAAATTTAGAGGCTGCTATGAAAAAAAATAAAATTGAGTTTTCAGATGATGTGTGCTATAGTAAAACTCTAAAAATGAAATCATATTTAAAATTAACACTGACTTGCGCTTGCTCAATTTTTGGAATCGCGGCTTTTGTAACGGGAATTACATTTGGCGTTGTTCATTTTAAGAATTCAAGCGGTCAAGGCGGATTTGATTCAAATTCTTCATCTCATATTTCAACTGAAATTTTTTCCGGCGAAGACATTCCTGTTCAGCCTGAATATAACGACAACGGACTTTCATATATTTCGTACCGCGTAAAAAAAGGCGATATGATTGGCTTTATTGCGGACGAATTCGGCGTTACTCAGGACACAATAATCAGCGTAAACAATATTCATGCTTCGCGCTTGATTCAGATTGGACAGTATTTGAAAATTCCTTCGCTGCCTGGAATTCTTTATACAGTAAGGGAAGATGGCGAAACTGTTGAGTCGATTTCAAAAAAATACAATGTTGACGCTCAAAAATGTTCTTCAGTAAACAACATTGGACTTTCTGAAAAGCTTTCAGCTGGAAAATCGCTTTTTGTTCCTTATGCAGAACTTGACTGGGTTACACGGCAGGAAATCAACGGGGACTTGTTCACAAAGCCGCTTAAGACACGCTTTTATTATTCTTCTATGTTCGGCTGGCGCACAAGTCCTTTTGATAGTTCAAAGAGAACGTTTCACGGCGGAATCGATATGGCGTGCGCAAAGGGAACTCCGATTTATGCGGCTCTTCCGGGAAAAGTTTCTGCCTGCGGAGAAAATGCAGTATATGGAAAATATGTGATTGTTTCGCATCATTCTGGCTACAAAACTCTTTACGGACACATGAACGAAATTCTTGTAAGAAAAGGTCAGTTCGTTGACACAAATACAAGAGTCGGAAAAGTTGGAAGCACCGGAATGAGCACAGGTCCGCATTTGCATTTTACAGTTTACAAAAACGGTCGCTCAATAAATCCTGCGAATTTGTGGAAATAAGGCAGTTTTAAAATTTATTTTTGTTCTGAAATTTCTTCAATCAGTTTTTATGCGCTGGAAGTTTATGCTGCTGTAATTCAGTTTACAAATATTTTATTAAATTATATAATTTGATTTATGGCAGATTTGCTTTCAGATATACAATTCAATGAATTTAGAAAACTCATTTACGATGCAAGCGGAATAACTTTTTCAGAGACAAACCGTTCGATTCTTGACAGCAGATTGAAGGAACGTCTGCGTGAAAAAAATCTGACAGATCCTCAGGAATATTACCGTTTGATAACAAGCAATAAGGAAGAATTCAAAGTTTTCCTTGACAGCATCACAACGAACCTTACAAGATTCTTCAGAAACCAGCCGCATTTTGATGCTCTTATAAATTATGTAATTCCTCATGTTATTGAAGATAAAAAACAGACTGTCGGGGATTTTAAAATCAGAATCTGGAGCGCGGGCTGTTCAACTGGCGAAGAGCCTTACACTTTGGCGATGCTTCTAAAGGACAAGCTTCCGGCTCCTTATACATTTGAAATTATTGCTTCCGACATTTCCTTAAAATCCCTGATGACGGCGCAAAAAGGTTTTTACCCGGATTCCCGCATTTCAGGAATTCCGCAGAATTACCTTGCTTCGTATTTTACAAGAGTTGACGGCGGTTATCAGGTTAAGCCGGAACTTATGAAGACAATCCGCTTTGACTACCACAATTTGCGTTTTGACATGGGCGCAAGAAATTTTGACATTGTTTTTTGCCGGAACGTTCTCATTTACTTTGACGAGGCGGCTCAGAAAATAACAATTGACAATTTCTGGAAGTCAATGGCGCGTCATTCTTATCTTTTTATCGGACATTCTGAAAGCCTTTTTGGAATGGACACGAAATTTGAATTCTTAAAAACACCGTGGGCTTGCCTTTATCAGAAAAATGAAAAATAAGCCCGCCTTTTTCTTGCGGAGATTTTGATGGACAATATTGAAGTACTTGTTTGCGATGATTCAGCGTTGATGCGAAATCTTATTTCAAGAATTGTAGACGAAACCGAAGGCATGAAAGTCTGCGGAACTGCAATGAACGGAAAATTCGCGCTTCAGAAAATTCCGTTTCTTAAGCCGGATTTGATTCTTCTTGACATAGAAATGCCTGAAATGACAGGCGTTCAGTTTTTGGAAGAACGCAAAAAACGCGGCATAGATATTCCTGTTGTAATTCTTTCTTCCATAGCGACAAAAGGCGCGGCCGTAACAATGCAGTGTCTTGAGCTTGGCGCAAGTGATTTTATTACAAAACCGTCCGGCTCAGTTTCAAGCAACATTGCATCAGTTTCCAGCGCAATTATCGAAAAAATTGCTTCTTACGGCGGAAGATTTGCCCGCAAAAACGGAAAAAATATTCCATCAACAGAAACTTTTGTAAAGCAGGCAAAACTCCGTGAAGCCGAAGCCGCTGCAAAAAAAGAAGGCATCATAGATAAAATTGCTCCGGCAGCTTTGTCGCAGGAAACTTTTTCGCCTGTTTTATTCACTTCAAAAAGAAAAGAGCCGGAAGTTATTGTTCCTCTAAGAGAACCCGGCAGAATTGAAGTTGTTGCAATTGGAATTTCTACTGGCGGACCTAACGCGCTTAGAGAAGTTTTTGCGCATCTTGATCCGAAGTTTTCACGGCCAATACTTGTTGTTCAGCACATGCCGGCTGGTTTTACAAAGGAATTCGCCGCGAGTTTGGATAAAATTTGTCCGCTTTCTGTAAAAGAGGCAGAGGACAAGGACGAAATTCATCCCGGGCAGATTTATATTGCTCCCGGAAACTTTCATATTGTTGTTGAAAAATCAACTTTGTGCAATGTAATCCGGCTTTCAAGCGCAGATCTTCGCAACGGACACAGACCTTCCGCAGACTGGCTTTTTGAATCCGTGGCGAAAATTTACCAGAACAGGGCGCTGGGAGTTATAATGACCGGAATGGGACGTGATGGCGCGGTTCAGCTTGCGGAAATGAGAAAACAGGGTGCTTGGACTTTGGGGCAGGACGAAGAATCTTCTATTGTCTACGGAATGCCGCGTGTTGCCTATGAGCTTGGAGCCGTTCAAAAGCAAGTTTCGCTGGAAAACATGGCAAACGAAATGAACACTCTTGTAAGAGAGCACGGAAAATAATCTGTTATCTTCGGACTTGACCCGAAAATCTGTTTAACTCTATAAAAGATTCCCTTGTCAAGCAAGGGAATGACAGTTGTAATTAAAAATCAAATTTATTTTACCAGCGTCCGCTTGCGCCGCCTCCACCAAAACTTCCGCCGCCGCCTTTTCTAAAGTTGTCTGAATTTCTTCTGCCTGAACTTCCGCCGCCAAAAATAAAAGGCAAAAGCCAGAGATTTTTTCCGCGCCCGAATATTACAAAAATAAGCACTACAAAAAAAACAAACGCAAGAACAGAAAAAGGACTTTCCTCTTCGTCTTCTTCCGCAGAATTTTCAGCTTGGGACTGATTTTCTGTCATTGTTTCATCGCTTGTTAAAACTGAAGCAATGGCTTTGATTCCGCTTTCAATTCCTTCAAAATATTTTTCCTGCTTGAACAGCGGCGCAATTTTATTGCGGATTATGCGCGCGCAAACTGCATCTGTAAGAATTCCTTCCGCACCGTAGCCAGTTTCAATTCTTACTTCGCGCTCTTTCATGGCGACTGTTAGCAGAACTCCGTTGTCAGTTCCTTTTTGACCGAGCTTGTATTGTTCCGCGTGCTTCATGCTGAATGACTCGATGTCTTCGCCGTCCAAGTTTTTTACAATAATAACCGCAATCTGAATTCCTGTGCGCTCGTCCAAATTTGTGATGAAAGATTCAAGTTGCCTTAGTTCCGCCTTGGAAAGAATTCCCGCATTGTCTAAAACCGGCTTGTATATTCCGCTAGCTTCATTGTTAAAAGTTGCGCTGTTCTGTTCGTCTTTGCTTTTTGCTGAAAACGACAGAAAAGCTACAATGAAAAATGTAAGAGCTAGAATCCAGATGAAAGTTTTGTTCTGCTTGCTTCCGCCGAAAAAAGATGCGCTCATTTTTTAGCTTCCGAATTAAAACGAAACTTCCGGGGCTTTTGCGGCTTTTTCTTCTGAGCGGAAATAAGCTTTTTTTGTAAAGCCGAACATTTTCGCTGTTAGAACTCCTGGAAATTTTTGAATTGCCTTGTTGTATTCGCTTACTGCATCGTTGTATCTTTTGCGTTCCGTGGAAATTCTGTTTTCAATTCCTTCAAGCTGGCTTTGCAAGTCAAGGAAATTTTCGTTTGCCTTCAGTTCCGGGTAGCTTTCCGTCAGAGCAAGAAGCCGTCCGATGCTTGCAGAAAAAGTGTTTTGCTCAGCCTGAAACTGCGCGAATTTTTCAGGATCGTCGGTTATGTCAACGTTTACAGTTCCACCGAGTTTTGACCGCGATTCAGCAATCTGTGTGAAAACGCTTTCTTCATGCGAAGCGTAGCCTTTTACAGTCGCCACAAGATTCGGAACTAAATCAGAGCGTTTCTGATATTGATTTTCTACGTTTGCCCACTGCTGCTCAACTGCTTCACGTTTGTCGATGAGTCCGTTGTATCCGCAGCTTGAAAATGCAAAAAGGCACAAAAAAACTGCCGCCAAAGTGTAAAAAGTTTTTCTCATAATATAGAAAACTACGCAAAAAACGCTTTTTGGTCAAGTTTAGCAATTTCTTTTATTCCGATATTGAATTTTTTACTATTTGAAAGTATCTTTATAAGAGCGTGTTTTTACGCTTTTTTATTTCACGGTACGAGGTTTGCTATGGCAACAATGAAATATGATTTTTCAGTGGAAAACTTGGGAGAATGCAAGGTAAAGTCTCCTATTGAACTTTCTTTGGAACACGGAAATTTCCGCGCCGCTTATGTTACAGACAATTCTTATGTTCGCCGTCAGGTGAATGTTTATAAAGGTGTTGAAGAGGATTGCGATGACAAAGCCAAGTTCATGGAAAAAGCAGGTCCTCGTGAATACATTTACTTCAATCCGGCTCATGTTACAGCGGGAATCTGCACTTGCGGTGGTCTTTGCCCTGGTCTTAACGATGTAATCCGCGCTGTTGTACGCTGTCTTTGGAATCGCTACGGTGTGCGCAGAATCAAGGGAATTCAGTTTGGCTACAAGGGATTCTTTGCAGAGCAGGGATATGACACAATCGACCTTAACCCGGACAACGTTGATGCAATCCATAAAATCGGCGGAACTTTCCTTGGAACTTCACGCGGAGGCGGAGACAGAACTTCTGACATTGTGGATTCTATTGAGCGCATGGGAATCAACATGATGTTTATCATCGGTGGTGACGGAACTCAGAGAGGCGCGCTTGATATTGCAAACGAAATCGACCGCCGCGGACTTAAAATTTCAGTTGTGGGAATTCCAAAGACTGTTGACAATGACCTTCAGTTTATTGACCGCTCGTTCGGATTTGAAACTGCTGTTCAGAAAGCAACTCAGGCTGTAAATTCAATCCACATGGAAGCGCATTCTCAGATTAACGGAATCGGTCTTGTAAAGCTTATGGGACGCGAGTCTGGATTTATTGCGACTGCGACTGCCCTTGCAAGCCACGAAGCCAACTTCTGTCTTATTCCGGAAGTTCCTTTTGACTTGGACGGACCTAACGGCTTGCTTGCTCATCTTGAAGCCCGCTTGAACGAACGCCATCACGCTGTAATTGTTGTTGCAGAAGGTGCTGGACAGGAGCTTTTGACTTCTACAAATCAGACTGACGCTTCTGGAAACAAAAAACTTGCTGACATTGGCGTTTATCTTCGCGACAGAATCACTGAATATTTCGCTTCAAAGAAAATCCATATCAACCTAAAATACATTGATCCTGGATACGAAGTTCGCGCGGCTGTTACAACTGCAAATGATTCTATTTACTGCGAGCGTCTTGGAAACAACGCGGTTCATGCGGCAATGGCAGGAAAAACAAAGATTGTTATCGGCCTTGTACATGACAAATATGTTCACATTCCGATTTCAATGGCAACTTTGAAGAGAAACATTGTTGACCCGGAAAGCTCATTGTGGCGCGACTGTCTGGATGCGACTTTGCAGCCTGTATATATGGTTAATAATATCAACACTGTTGTTGAAAAACTCAAGAAGGACGCTGACGAGGCAGAAGCAAAAGCGCTTGCCCGCCTTGAAAAAGTCAACGGAATGAAAAACAGCTAAATTAGATTTTGCTGAATAAACGGGCTGCCTGCAGGAACTGTAAAGTCTTGTAAGGCAGCTTGTTTTTTTTGACTTGCATAGAATAATATGCTATAAATGAAGAAGATTCTTTTTTTGCTGAATCTAAGGAGAACCACTATGGTAAAGAAAATAAAGCAGTTTGCTGCATTGGCAATGGCTTGCGCTTTTGCGGCTTCAGGACTTTTTGCAAAGCCTCTTACTGTAAAAGGTGTTGACGGCGAAGTTACAATTAATATTCCAGATGATGTTTATAATATGGTTTCTGGAAGAGTTGATGAAATCAACAATGCGTTGCTTGAAAATGGTGTTAAAAAAAGCCAGATAACTAATGCCGCTGACAAGGTAAATGAAGCTTATGTAAACATCAAAGATTACATTCCAACAGATTCTCCGTTTACTGTTGCGGAAAATGGACTTAACGACTTTTGCGATGATCTTGTAGATGTTGTTCCGAACTCGCAGACTCAGCAGAATGTTTATGCGGAAGCCTGGATTGGAAAGATTTTCCCGGGATTCCACTTTGGCGCTGGTGTTAATGCTGGAGTTTCAGCCCTTGACGTTTCTTCTCTTAAAGATGCTGCACTTGCGCTCGGTGTTGAGGATGTAAAAGATATAAACGACACGCTTGTTTTCCCGACAATTACTGTTGACGCGCGTCTTGGCGGAATAATTCTTCCGTTTGATATTGGCGTTACTGCAATGTCAATCGACACTTCAAAAATGGGCGCAATTGACGAATCTATTGATCCTGTTGCAATTGACTTCTTTACGGTTGGAGCCGACATCCGTTATGCGATTTTTGAGGGCGGATTTATGCGTCCAAAATGGTCTGTTGGAGCCGGATTCTATTATACAAAAGGCGGTGTTGATGTAGACGATGACAGCGCAAAAGCCAGCCTCGACTTTAAGTCTACAACATTCATGTTAAACACACAGGCTTCTATCAAGGTGCTTTGCTTTGTTCCGTTCATTGGAGGACGCGCCTTGTTCTCAAAGACTTCTGTTGACTGGAAGGTAAATGCTGACTGGGCAAGCATTATTGCAGAAGAAAGTGATACTTACTACGATGGTGTTCTTGACGCACTCACTTGGGGAATTCTTCCTAGCTCATTCAGCGGAAGTTCTTCAGGGTTCTCTGTTTATCCGCAGGTTTTTGGAGGAATCGGGCTTGACCTTCTGTTCCTGAACCTTACTGTAAGCGGAAGCTACGACATCGCCTCAAAGATTCCTTCTGCAGCGGTCAGCGTTCGTATTGCTTGGTAATATTTGACTGCTGGTTAAGTAGTTGTTTTTTAATTTGAAATAAAACTTAATAAATCACACAACAAAAAAGGCTGCCTGTTTTGGCAGCCTTTTTTCATGCTTTT
This sequence comes from uncultured Treponema sp., assembly GCF_934725225.1. Lineage (NCBI taxonomy): Bacteria > Pseudomonadati > Spirochaetota > Spirochaetia > Treponematales > Treponemataceae > Treponema > uncultured Treponema sp. The sequence continues at coordinate 144,842 of NZ_CAKVAM010000006.1, read as the reverse complement.
GTGCTCCAAGCTATTTTTTCTGTTTTTTAAATGTCTGGATTCCTTCAATAACAAGAATTACTGCAAGAACCGCCATTGCCGCCGCGAATATAAGCTGGAACCAGTTTCCCCAGGCAAGAGCACCCTGCGCGCCTTGAACCATTGCCGCAATCTTTTTGTATACAGTAAGAACAAGGCTTGTCAAAGTCGCCGCAAGCATAAATGCCATAGGAATAAAGAACATTTTGTTGTTTTTTCCTGCTTGACCGAGCCAAGCCGCAACCGCCATGAGAGCAAGTCCTGCCAAAAGCTGGTTTGCCGCGCCAAAAAGTCCCCAAATCTGGCTGAGCTTAAGTCCGCCCAGAACGCTTCCGATTACAACCATTGAAATTGTTCCAAAGAACGGATTGGCAAGAACCTTGCGGATTCCCTTTGCGTCCTTCCAAGAAAATTCTCCGTCTTTAAGGAAAAGCTCGCTGAACATAAACCGGCTTAATCTTGTTCCTGTGTCAAGCGAAGTAAGGGCGAATACAGAAACTGCAAGTGTAAGAAGCGCGTTTATTGTGTTGTAAATTCCGCTTCCTTCTTCACCGAAAAGCGTCGCGATTCCAGCACCGAATGCCGCAGAAGGAGAGCCGAATTTTCCTTGCTTCCACTGGCTCCAGATAACGCCTACAGAAATAAGTGCGATTATTCCAAGCGCGGATTCAATAAGCATTGAGCCGTATCCGATTGGCTTTGCGTTTTTTTCGTTGTCAAGCTGTTTTGAAGTTGTTCCTGTTGCAATCAGCGAGTGGAATCCAGAGCAGGCTCCGCAAGCTACTGTTATAAAAAGCGTCGGGAAAAGGAATCCTGCTTGTGTTTTCCAACCCGTGAATGCCGGAATTGAAAATGCGATTGCAGAGTTTCCTTTGAACGCGTTGAAGAAAATTCCTGCAAGGGCAACAAGCATCATGGCGTAAAGCAGGAAGCTTGAAAGATAGTCGCGCGGCTGAAGCATAATCCACACTGGAACAAGAGAAGCCACTGCTATGTAAACTCCGACAAAAACAATCCAAGCGTTGCGGCTCATTGCGAATCCTACGTTAAGCCCGATTATTGTAACAATCACAATTCCGATTATTCCAAGAATTGTAGCCGGAAGCGTTTTAAGTCCGCATTTGTTTGTAATGATTCCGTAGATAATGGCAAGCACAATGAATAAAACTGAAATCATTGCTGTTGTCTGGTTGTTTGTCGGATTTGAAACAAGCCCGAACATTACAGGACTTCCTGCCACGGTAAAGAATGTTCCCGCAACAACGTTTACAAACGAGGCGATTACAAGAATCAGAACAAGAAGCGCAAAAATGATAAAGAGTTTTTTTGCCTTTGCTCCCATTGTGTCGTTGATGATTTCGCCTACGGATTTTCCCTTGTGCCTTATTGAAGCAAACAGTGAGCCAAAGTCCTGAACTCCGCCGAAGAAAATTCCTCCGATTATGCACCACAAAAATACTGGAACCCATCCGAAAACCGCCGCCTGTATTGGTCCGTTGATTGGTCCTGCTCCTGCGATAGAAGAGTAGTGGTGTCCCATAAGAACTGCCGGTTTTGCCGCCACGTAGTCAACTCCGTCTGGTGTTTCCTGCGCCGGTGTTTTTTTCGCCGGATCAATTCCCCATTGTTTTGCAAGCCACGAACCGTAAAAAACGTATCCGCAGAAAAGCAGAACAAGCGCCGCTAAAATAATCAGTAAAGCAGCCATCTCTTGTGCCTCCAAAAAAATATAAATGTGAATGAGTTTTGAAGCCCACTCAAAATTTGCTTAAAAGTTACAGCGGCATTTTAGAAAAAATACTGCGCAAATTTCTTCCGTGCCAGTTGAACCAAGTTTTTCTTTCTGAAAGATCGTAAACAATCAGACTGAAGCTGCTCCAGCCAAAAAATGAAAGCTTGTACGACTTGTGCAACTTGATTTTTTTTGCTTCCTTGGCTGCGTCTTTTTCAACTGAACCGGCAATGACAATCAGGCTTATGTCTGAATTTTTGTGACCGCAAAAAGGCTTTACTTTTGAAAGCCCGTCTGCCCAGGCCGAAATTGAAAGTTCCTTGAGTTTTTGCAATGAAAGTTTTTCTTCAAGCGCAAAGTAGACATATTCATTTGAATCCACCTCTGCAATTCTTGCCGACTTTGTTAAAAAATACTGTTCCTCGTGCGAATGGAATTCCGCAGTCGCGCAAAAAGTTCCGCCTGGATTTTTTGAAACATCGTAGTATTTTTTATATGAAAGCAAAACGTTTTCAAGGCAGCTTTCTGTTGTCAATTCTGAAGCCTCGTTAAAGAAATTTCAGTATTTATTATATATCGGCTTGTAAAATGTTGCAACAAATTTTTGAATTTTTACTTTTCAAAACATTTAATATAGTTTAATATTATTTAAGTTTTTTCTTGATTTCTGGGGTTACAAATTAAAAAATCAAGAAACAGGGGTTGTTTATATGGAATACAGTATTAAAAATGCTTATTGTAAACGTGTTTGGGATGACATTTCTGTTCGCTATGCAGATCAGGGTCATTTTCTTCAGGCTGCTGGACTTGTTCTTGAAGCAATTTCTCCTGCGGTAGACAAAATGCCTGAGCTGGAGCAGTATGCTGTTCTTGAGCGTTTCGTAGAGCCAGAAAGAATTGTAATGTTCCGTGTTCCTTGGACTGACGATGCAGGAAAGCCTCATGTAAACCGCGGATTCCGTGTTCAGTTTAACAGCGCAATCGGACCTTATAAAGGAGGTTTGCGTTTTTCTCCGGAAGTAGGACTTGATGTTTTGAAATTCCTCGGATTTGAGCAGGTTCTTAAGAATTCCCTTACAACTCTTCCAATGGGCGGCGGAAAAGGCGGTTCAGATTTTGACGGCCACGGAAAATCAGACGCTGAAATTATGAGATTCTGCCAGTCATTTATCACAGAGCTTTATCGTCATATTGGCGCAGACACAGACGTTCCTGCTGGAGACAAAGGTGTAGGCGGAAAAGAAGTTGCCTATATGTTCGGCCAGTACAAGAGAATTACAAACCAGTACACTGGAGTTCTTACAGGAAAAGGACTTTCATTCGGCGGTTCTCTTGCCCGCACAGAAGCTACAGGCTACGGACTTATTTACTTTGTTGAATGCATGCTTGCAAAAAAAGGCCAGGACTTCAAAGGAAAGACAGCTATTATTTCTGGAGACGGAAACGTTGCCCAGTACGCTGCTGAAAAGCTTCTTCAGCTCGGCGGAAAGCCAATCACTTTGTCTGATTCAACTGGCTATATTCTTGATGAAGACGGAATCACTGCTGAAAAACTTGCCTATGTAAAAGAATTCCGCGCACGCAAAGAAAAAGTTGACGCTTATGTAAAGAAATTTCCTAACGCAAAATTCTTCAAAGGTGAAAAGCCTTGGGGCGTAAAAGCTGACCTTGCCTTGCCTTGCGCAACTCAGGATGAAATTTATCTTGAAGATGCAAAGAAACTTGTTGCAAACGGATGTATGCTCGTTGCAGAAGGCGCAAATATGCCTACACGTGCGGAAGCCATAAAGTATTTCCAGGAAAACAAAGTTATGTTCGCTCCTGGAAAAGCTGCAAACGCCGGCGGTGTTGCGGTATCCGGACTTGAAATGAGCCAGAACTCAGAGCGTCTTTCTTGGACATTTGAAGAAGTTGACTCTAAGCTTAAGCAGATTATGACAAACATCCACGACAACGCTTATGAAACTGCAAAAAAATACGCTACAGAAGGCGACTATGTTGCAGGCGCTAACATTGCAGGATTTGTAAAAGTTGCAAACGCAATGGTTGCCCAGGGATTGGTTTAATTTAACTGTCATTCCTGTGCTATGACACGGGAATCTGTCGCTGGTTTTTAGCTAGCTATTCAAAGGCTGCTCTTTAGGCTGAATTCATTTAGCTTAAAGGGCAGTTTTTTTTGTTTAGAATTTGACAGCAAGAGTTGCTTCATTTATATTGAAGTAAGGAAAGTAAGGAGATTTTCTATGGAACTTGCAAAAGTAACATCAAAAGGTCAGATAACAATTCCTCTTATGATAAGAAATTTGCTTCAATTGAAAACCGGCGACAAAGTGTATTTTGAAGAAAAAAAAGGAAAAGTTTATATTGCAAATGCATCACAAATAGCTTTGGCGAATGCGCAAAATCAAATGCAGGGCGAAGCTGAAAAAGCAGGTTTTCAAACAGAAGAAGATGTTGTTGCCTACATTAAAGAATTAAGGAAAACTAGGTGAGAGTTTTTGTTGATACAAATGTCATAATCTCGGCAATGCTTTTTCCAAGCGGAAAAGTTGCAAGAGTTTTTTCTCATCTGCTTGAAAAACATGCAGTTGTAATTTCTTCCTATACAAAAGAAGAATGTAATGAAGTCTTTGAAAAGAAATTCCCTGAAAAATTAAAACAGCTTGAAATCTTCTTTGACGGAATAAATTTTGAAGAATTTACAACGCCAAATAAAATTGATGAAAATAAATATCCAAAAATCAGAGATGTAAAAGATTTGCCAGTTCTTGACTCTGCAATTTTGTCTGATTCGGATATTTTATTGACTGGCGACAAGGATTTTGAAGATTTAAAAATCGATAAGCTGTTGATTTTTTCTCCTACAAGATATTTTGAGTTGATAGATAAATAAATTTTTACTTTCAGCAGCTTTTTATGCATGGAAAATTTGCTTTTTTGCAAAGGTTTTCAATTTCCTGCCAATTTTTTTCTTTTATGAGTTTTTCGGGGCACATCCAGCTTCCGCCCACCGCGCCAACATTTTTGCATGAAAGATAGCTTGAAAAATTTTCGCCGTTTATTCCGCCCGTTGGAATGAAAACTGTTTGCGGAAAAGGTCCTGCCAGCGATTTTAGGAATTTTGTTCCGCCCATTACTTCCGCAGGGAAAAGCTTTAAAAAATTCAGTCCGGCTTCTAATGCCTGCTCAATTTCGCCCGGTGTGCAAACTCCAGGGAAAAAAGGAACTTCATGCTCAACGCACCATTTTACGGTTTTTGGATTGAATCCCGGGGAAACAAGAAAATCCGCGCCAGCATTTTGCGCTTTTTGTGCGAGGCTTGCGTTTATTACAGTTCCGGCTCCCACAAGAATATGCGGAAATTCTTTTTTTATTGATTCTATGCAGCCAGCGATTTTTTCTAGCCCGGTTTCGCCGTCGTTTGTTCTGAACGTTATTTCAACAGCTTTCATTCCGCCGTTTGTGAGCGCGCGTGCAAGTTCTATTGCGTCTTCTTTTTCCTGAATTTTTACGACCGGAATGATTTTTGCATTTTTGATTTTTTCTGCGGTTTGTTCAAACATGAAAATAAGTATTGCATAAAAAAAAAGAGGGCGCAAGAAAAACTTCTGGAAACGTTATTATTTTTGTAAGAAAATTACAAAGAATTTATAAAAAAAGTTTGACAAATCGAATCGACACGTGTATACTTTTTCGTGTTGAGCAACCGATTTTTCTTGTTTTATAAGAATTGTTGGTGTAAACTTTAAGCATTGCAGAACTTTTTGCTTTGCATTGTTTAATAAAATAATTTGGAAACGTTTTTATGGAAAGGTCCGCTTCTGTTGTTACAATTTCGGATATTGCCCAGGAACTTGGAGTTTCAAAGTCTACAGTGTCCCGAGTTATAAACTGCAAGGGGCGGATTGGCGCGGAAACCCGGCGGCGCGTAATGGAAAAAGTTCAGTCGTGCAACTATGTTCCTAATCCGATGGCAAAAGGACTTGTTCTGCGACAGACTTTCAATATTGGCGTTGTGATTCCAAAAAATGAAGAGGACAATCCGTTTTTTCAGAATTGCCTCGTTGGAATTTCTGAATCTGTTTACAAGGCTGGCTATGATGCGCTGATTGTTGTTCAGGGCGGCGGAGATATTACTCCGTTAAGGCGGCTTGTTATAAATAGAAAAGTTGACGGCGTTATTTTGACCCGTCTTGAAGAAAAAGATGAATCCGTGGACTTCTTGAAAAAAGAAGGGATTCCGTTTATTGTAATGGGCACGTCCGGGGACAATGAGTTTTGCCATGTTGGAAGCGACCAGATTTCTGGCTGCTACGAAATGACAAAGTTTATGATAAGCCGTGGATGTGAAAAAGTTGCTGTTCTTGCGGGCGACAGCAAAAACAGCGTGAACACATTCCGCTTTGAAGGATTTAAGAGAGGACTTGCTTCTTCTGGAATTTCCTTGGACGGCTGCGTTGTTCATTGGAATCTGGAATGCCAGAAAGATGTTTTTTCTGTTTTGCCGGATATTATGAAGGAAAATCCGCAGTGTCTTGTCTGCATGGATGACATTATCTGCGTCTATGTGCTTAAATGGCTCAAGCAGAATGACTATGAAGTGCCGGCGGACATTCAGGTGATTTCGTTTTACGACAGTCAGGTTTTGGAGAACAATACGCCTCCAATTACGGCATTGAATGTAAACGTTTCAAATCTTACAAAGAAGGCAGGAAGTCTTCTTGTGGATATGATAGAAGGAAAAAAAGTTCCAAGCCACACAAAAGTCGGTTACGAGCTTAGAATAAGGGAATCTTTCCGCTGATTTGCGGTTGGAATATAAAAGCTTCATTGTTTATAATAGGAGGACAAAATGAAGAAAGGTGTTATTGCAGCTGTAGCTGTAGTATCTGCAGGTTTGCTCGCATTTACAGGATGCAGCAAGAAAGCTAAAAAGTCTGAAAAAATAACTCTTACTGTATGGGAGTCTCTTTTAGGACCAGATGAATTCATTAAACAGGCTGGAGCTAAATACACAGAGTCTCATCCAAATGTAGAAATCAAATTCGTAAATGTAGAGCTTGGCGATTCAACAGGACAGATTGCCCTTGACGGACCAGCTGGAGTTGGCGCAGACCTTTTTGCTGCTCCACATGATAAGCTTGGCGAACTTGTTAACGGCGGACACGTTGCTCCAACAGAAAACGCTGACGTTGTTGCAAAAGAAGTTCTTGGCGCTTGTTCAAAGGCTCTTACTTACGAAGGAAAAATGTATGGCTACCCAGTAAGCGCAGAAACTTATGCTTTGTTCTACAACAAGGATCTTATTGCTGAAAAAGATGTTCCAAAGACTTGGGATGACCTTGCAAAATGGGCTATTGAATTCAACAAAAAGAATCCAGACAAGCGTGGATTTGTAATGGATGTAGGAAACGCATACTATTCAATTGTATTCACAACAGAAAACGGAAACCGCATCTTCGGTTCAACTGGAGCTGACACTTCTACAACATATCTTAACAACGATGATGCTGTAAACGGAATGAAATTCTTCCAGTCACTCAGAAACGCTCTTGATGTTCCTGCTGCTGATCTTTCAACTGGAGTTTGCGACGCTGCATTCCAGGGCGGACAGGCTGCAATGCACATTACTGGACCTTGGAACGTAAAGAACTTTGTTGACGCTAAATTGAACTTTGGTGTTGCGCCACTTCCTTCACTTCCTGGAGACACAGTTCCGGCAGCTTCATTCTCTGGAACACGCGCTATGTTTGTAAGCTCATACTCTGATCATCCGGAAGAAGCAGCTGACTTTGCTCAGTTCCTTATCAGCCCGGCTATGCAGCAGCTCAGATTCGACATCACTGGAGCTATGCCAGCAATCAACGTAAAAGTTTCAAGCGAATACATTGGCGGATTCCTCAATCAGCTTGACTATGCATTCCCAATGCCTTCTGTTCCACAGATGTCTGCTTTCTGGGATGCTCTTGGAAACGCTTCAAAGAACATTTGGAACGGTGCAGATGTTAAGAAAGAACTTGACGCTTGCAACGCTACAATCCTTGGAATGTAATTTAGCTTTCTTGCTATTGTAAACTAAGCCTATGGGCTGCCCAGAATTATCGAAAAGAATTTTTTGCGGCAGCCCTTTGTTTTCTTGCAAAATTTAAAAACAGTTTTATAAAAGACGGCGCATTTTTTGTCTGCCTTTTTAAGCACTTTTTGTGCTTTACACTGATTTTGGGTTTGTCCAAACCGTAAAAACGGATGAGTCAAGGCCTTGAGTTTAAGCGTGTCTTGACCAGACGTATTCAATTGCGAGGTGTCTTATGCGGATAGAGTCCGATGGAAGTTCTGCAAAAAAGGTAAAAGTTGCATCTTTATGCTTCATGGGATTATCCCATATTATTTACCTTAAACAATATGTCAAAGGCGCTCTTTTTGCTGCCCTTGAAGTTCTTTTTCTTGCTTTTCTGCCAGTTACTTGCAGAAAGATTTTTGATTTGATTACTCTTGGCGAGCCTCAGCCTGATATTCCGGTTAAGCTTCGCAATAACTCTATGTTTATGCTTATCGACGGAATTCTTATTCTTTCGATAATCGCACTTTTTGTGGCGGCTTACGTAATTTCAGTAAGAAGCGCAAAAAAATCTTATGAAGAATACTGCAGGACAAAGAGATTCGTTTCTCAAAAGTCCTCTTTGGAAGAAGTTGGCAACAAGGCGTTCCCTATAACTGGACTTGCTCCTTGTGTAATTATGCTTCTTGTTTTTGTTGTTGTTCCGCTTCTCTTTAGCGTTGCGGTTGCTTTTACAAACTATTCTGCTCCAAACAACATTCCTCCTAAAAATACTGTAGACTGGGTTGGATTCCAGAACTTCAAGGCTCTCCTTTTCGGCGGAACAAACTGGTCAGCTGGTTTTGCACGCATCGCAATTTGGACACTTGTTTGGGCTGTGGCTTCAACTTTTACCTGCTACTTTGGCGGACTTTTGGTTGCCGTTCATTTGAATGAAAGCGGAATCAAAATTGCTCCAGTGTTCAGGTTTATATTTATCTTGCCTTATGCAGTTCCAGCCGTAATCACAATGATTCTGTGGCGTCAGATGCTCAACGGAACTTTCGGAATTGTAAACAGAACTCTTATTGCCCTTGGAATTCTTGAGCAGGGAAGCACAATTCCTTGGCTTGGAGATGCGACACTGGCAAAAATAATGTGTGTCGTAATCAACCTTTGGGCTGGATTCGGCTACTTTATGATGCTTTCTATGGGAACGATGACCGCGATTTCCAAGGATTTGTACGAAGCTGCAAAGATTGACGGTGCGAACGGACCTCAGATTCTTCGCCACATTACAATGCCGCTTGTTCTTTATCAGACAATGCCTTTGATTATTATGAGCTTTACGCACAATATCAACAACTTCGGAATTATCTTCTTCTTGACAGGCGGAGATCCGACAGTTGCAGATTCCACAACCACAATGGCGGGCGGAACTGATATTCTTGTTACTTGGATTTACAAGCTTACAATTACAATGCTTAGATACAACTACGCTTCTGTTATCGCAGTACTTATCTTCGTTGTTCTTGCGCCGTTTGCTATTTATCAGTTCAGAAATACCAAGGCTTATAAGGAAGGTGAAGTATGAAAAATTACCGCTCATTCAAGACAGTCAGCACAACTTTTTCTTATCTGATTTTTATACTGATTTCTCTTATTGTTTTTTATCCGCTTGTTTATGTTGTCGCCGCCGCTTTCGCTCCCGGAAACGGAATTGCAAACATGAATATTGTTCCATTCAAGGACGGATTCACGCTCAAGCACTTCAAGTATCTGTTTTTTGAAACCCAGTACTGGCTGTGGTTCAAGAACACATTCATTATCGCCCTTTGGACAACACTTCTTACCGTTGTGATTTCCTCATTGAGCGCTTATGTTTTTTCACGCTTTAAGTTCGTCTTTAAGCACACTCTTTTGATGAGCATGCTGATTCTTCAGATTTTCCCTTCATTTGTAGGAATGATTGCAATCTATGTAATCTTGAACCGTATCGGCGGACTTGATACTTTGTGGGGACTGGTGCTTGTTTATGTTGCCGGCGGAATTCCGTACAACACTTGGATGGTAAAAAGCTACATGGACACAGTAAGCAAGAACCTTGACGAAGCCGCAAGAATTGACGGAGCAAGCCACTTTAGAATTTTTGGAACAATCATTCTTCCTGTTACAAAGCCGATTATCACATTCTTGGGAATCTCAAGTTTTACAGGACCATGGATGGACTTTATCTTCCCAAAGATGGTTTTAAGAAGCCCTGAAAAACAAACACTTGCGTTGGGCTTGTTCTCTTTTGTTTCTGATAAAAAGAATGAGTTCACAAACTTCGCAGCAGGTTCTTTGGTAATCTGTATTCCGTTCGTAATCTTCTTCCTGTTCACACAGAAAGCAATGATGATGAGTATGGGAACAGCAGCTGTAAAAGAGTGACCCTCGAAAAAAAACAAAAAACTGTGAGCAGGAGCGAACAGTTTTTTGTTTTTTAACCAACATTAAGCCGCAAGGCTTAATGCCACCGAGAAAAAAACGACTGTGAGCAAGAGCGAACAGTTTTTTGTAATCTTTTTATTCCCCGGCTAGACTGGGGAATTTTTTTTGCCCATTGTTGCCTAAAGTAAAAAATCTTCCATATTGCTAAAGATTATGATATTGCCATTTGAAATACAACTTTTTGGGAATATAATCAAGATAATTTATAACTTTTTGGGAATATAATCCTGAATAGTGGGAAAAATTGCAATGTCAAAGCAGCCATTTAACTGTCATTCCCTTGCTTGACAAGGGAATCTGTTAAAATGTTTATAACACAAGATTGCTAACCGAGTTTGCTATGCAAACATCGCGGTGTCATGCACGGCAATGACTGTGTTCGGGCAATATAGTTGCTTTATTTTTCGTCTACGTAGTTGCCACCGTAAGGACTTGCGCTTGTGGCTTCGATTCCGCCGTTGATTACAAAGTCTTTGAATTTCAGCTCGCTTTCACTGAATTCTTTTTTGCAGCCTATGGCAAAGTTGCGCAAGTTTACAGTCATAAGCCTGTTGTGGGCATACATTTTTCCGTTCTTTTTGCCGTCATAATCAGGCAGGACAAAATTTGCGCCGCAGTCTGCAATTACAAGTTCCTTTGGGCGGATTGCGACAATTTTAAGCGGTCCGTAGAAGTACGAATTGCGCTCTTCATATTCTGGAATATACGCTTCAATTGAAGTCCATTTTTTTACAGCATTTTTTGTATCTTCGCCAGTTGCGCTGATTGTCCTATGAGAATCCGTCCAGCCATAAACTTTATAAGTTGACAAGTCCGAAGACAAAAGAACAAGCGCGCCGCGGCTGTATACCGTTCCGCCGTCAGTAACCGAAGTGTTGTTAAATCCTTCTGTTTCGGACTCTACGCCAACAGAGCGCACAAGGACAGCCACAGTTCCATCTTCAAGAACCGCCAAGTCTGTTATTGTGCCAGAAACACCAATAGTTGGAAGTTGGATTCTATTTTGCTCTGTTAATTTTAAATTTTCATCTTTTGTAAAATATATGATATTTGAATCAGAATCATTATATCCTGAATCATTATATTCTATATATATAAGGTAAAGTTTATTTTCTTGAACCGCAAAATTTAAAAAGCTTTCACCTTGTGAGGCACTAAAATTACCGAAAGCTTCTGTATTGTAACTATTGTCAGAATTTTGCAAACAGAATTGCCATTGAAGAATTTTTTTTTCAAGACCAATCCAATATGTATTTGTTGTATTGTCATAATAAAGAGGATTTTTTATAAGATTTGATGTGTTGCTAATCTGTAAAACAGATTCATTGTCCTTATATAAATTGCTGTCTTTTATATGGTAGATTTGTCCGTTGTTGTCTTCCACGGTATTGTATGAAGTTTCAAAGCTAATGCTCTTAGATGATTTTTGCGATGTTTTGTAGTCGTAGATGTGCTTGTTGTTTTCGTAATCTGTAAGAATCATGTACTGTGAATAATACGCGGTTTGTCCCTCAAGAATCATTGTAATATTGCATTCGGAAGTTTCGCCGGCACTTACGGTAATTTTTGTACTTCCGCTGCCTTCAAGGATGTTTTCGTCTGTATTCCAGGCTTCCGCTGTGGCTGTGTATTTTCCAGGCTCAAGGTCGCCAAACTCTATTACCCCCCCCACAGTTCCTTCTTCGGTTTGGTCAAAGTCGTCATTATAAAGGCGCACAATGAATTTGTCGGCGTTATTTTTGCTGTAAGTATATGTGGCGCGCTCGCTTCCCGGCAAGGCAACACGCACAGAGCCGTTTTCGCCAGAGCCAGAGCTCATGTTCATGCACGAAATGAATGCGAATAAAAATGCTGGTAAAATAGAAAAAATTAGCTTTTTCATAAAGATTCCTCCAATAAAAAGTCAATGAGAAAGTTTCAACTTTCGATTTGATTTTTTACGCAATTTCGCAACGAAGTGAGAATTTGCAGTTGATAACAAGTTTGTAGCACAAACTTGAAAAGATAAAAACTGACACTATTTTCGGCAGTTTTTATCTTACCTCCTTGTTAGAGATTCCCGTGTCGCTGCACGGGAATGACAGTTTATTATAATTATGATTCAAAATATTCTATTTGTCAGCATTTGAGGGCATTTTTTTTTAACTTTTTTATTGCGCAATCTGTTGCTCACTTTTTGTTTTGTGAGGTTTTGTTATAAAAATTTTCCTAGATTTTTTGAAACTTCCGTGTTATCATTTTATAAAATCAACACGTGTAAATATCAACGATTGGAGAAAAACATGACTTCATATTCTTTTGATAATAAAAGCCTTTTTAAGGGCGAAAAAAGATGGTTTCCGATTATGGGCGAAATCCATTATTCACGCTACCCGGACAGCGGCTGGAAAGAGGCTCTTTTAAAAATGAAAGAGGGCGGCGTGGACATTGTAAGTTCCTACGTAATTTGGATTCATCACGAGGAAATTGAAAATCAGTTTGACTGGACAGGCTGGCGCAATCTTCGGAAATTTGTTCAAACTATAAAAGAATGCGGGCTTTCAATGATTCTGCGCATCGGACCTTGGAGCCATGCGGAAGTTCGCCACGGAGGATTCCCGGACTGGCTTCTTGCAAAATGCCCTGACGCGCGCAACACAAACGACGAAAAATATTTTGCGGAAGTTGAAAAATTCTACAAGGCGATTTATGAGCAGGTAAAAGGCTTGCTTTTAAAAGACGGCGGTCCGATTATCGGAGTTCAGATTGAAAATGAATTCGGTCATTGCGGCGGACTTACAGGCGAGGCTGGAGAAGCCCACATGAAGCGTCTTGAAAAAATGGCGCGTAAAATTGGCTTTGATGTTCCTTTGTACACTGCGACTGGCTGGGGCGGTGCTGTTACTGCCGGACTTTTGCCTGTTATGGGCGGCTACTGCGAAGCTCCGTGGGATCCGCGCATTACAGAAATTGAGCCGAGCGGAAACTATGTGTTCACTTACGAGCGCAACGACCACGCGATTGGCTGCGACTTTGGGCTTGGCGAAGGAATCACATTCGATATGACAAAGTATCCGTATCTTACTGCGGAGCTTGGCGGCGGACTTCAAGTTACTTTAAAGCGTCGTCCGATTGCACAGCCAAAAGACATTGGCGCGATGAGCCTTGCAAAAATGGGAAGCGGATGCAATCTTCTTGGCTATTATATGTATCATGGCGGACAGAACCCGGAAGGAAAGCTTACAACTCTTGAAGAAAATATTGCGACTGGCTCTTTGAACGACATGAGCATAAAGAACTACGACTTCCGCGCGCCTTTGGGAGAGTACGGGCTTCCAAACGGAACTTACGGCGAAATAAAATTGTATTCACTTTTTGCGCATGATTTTGGAGAATTTCTTGCTTCCACGGAAACTGACTTGCCTGAATCAAATTCTGTTACGCCGGAAAACTTTTCTGACTTGCGCACAAGCTGGCGTTACAGGGAATGCGAAAAATGCGGAAAGAAACGCGGCTTTGTCTTTGTAAACAACTATCAGCGCAGAAGAAAAATGGCTGAGCATAAAAATGTTGTGCTTGCTTCCACAGAAAAAAGCGGCGCGGACATTAAGTTTCCGGCAATCGATGTTGCGGACAAAGACTTTTTCTTTTTGCCGTTCAACATGAAAATTGCGGATGGACTTTTAAAGACTTCGCTTGCAACTCCGCTTTGTGTTTTAAATAATCAACGCAAGGCTTACGTTTTTTATTCGGCGGCAAAACCTGCTGGCTCTTTGGCTGAAAAAAATTCCAGCGTTTGTTCTGCAAAGGACGCTTCCGCTTCTCTTTATCAGTTTGAGGGCGAAGCGCCTGACTGCGACATTGTAACTCTTTCACGGGAAGATGCGCTGAATGCTCACAAAGTTTTTGCAAACGGAAAAGAATATCTTGTTGTGACGGATTCAGTTTTGTTCCAAGATTGCGAAGCCGGAAAAACAAAACTTGAATTTCAGGACTGCAAGAAAATTTCATTCAAGGCGTTCCCGGAATTTGAAAAAGTTCCAGAAGGATTTTCATCAAAAAAATGCGGCTGCGGATTCACAATCTACACTTGCGAACAGGAAGAAGCGGAAGCTCCAAAAGTTTCGTGCCAGAAAATTTCAGAAAATGAAAAAACTGCGGTCTATAAAATTTCCGTGGAAAGCTGGCAGAACGGACTTGACGATTTGTTTATTGACATTGGATATGCCGGAAACTGCGCGCGCCTTTACGAAAACGGAAAGCTCATTGACGACGGAATTTTTGTTGGCGAAAATTATCCTTGGAGCATCGGGCTTAAACGCTACGGAAAAAATGCGCACGACTTTACACTTGAAATTGATGCGCTCAAAAAAGACGCTCCGATTTTCATAGAAGAGTGGCCGGACTTTGCAGGTCAGGATTCGCTCAAAAAAGTCAACGGAATAAAGGCGAGAGCTTTTGTAAAAGTTTCTGCCCAGCTTTAAGATTGGACGGTTTTAAAATTCGTCTGATTTTTTAAAGCGCTTAAAATTAGTCCTCCTTCATCATTCCCGGATTTGCTTTTTGGTCATTGTGGCAAGTCTGGGGATGATTTTTTTTACCTCAATTCTCAGTGCATTTTCAGTCAAAACTCACTGAGATTTCACTCAAAAGTCAGTGAGTTTTCGTTTAAAAGTCAGTGAGTTTTGACCCAAGCCTCACTGACTTTTGACCTGTTTTTTATATGCGGGTGGAAAGCAAACTCTATTTTTCCCCTTCATTGCAAATTATCATTATATAAACTACAATTGGGCATATGGCAAAGACTGTAGACGATAAGAAAATTATTTACACAATGGATCGGGTTTCCCGCGCTTACGGGACTAAAGTTGTTCTTAAAGACATAAGCATTTCATATTATTACGGAGCAAAAATCGGCGTTATTGGTGAAAACGGCGCCGGTAAGTCTTCTTTATTTAAAATTCTTGCGGGCGTTGACAACGATTTTACAGGCGAAACTCATCTGCTTCCTGGATTCACAATGGGATACTTGGAGCAGGAGCCGCAGCTTGAAGCAGGCAAGACTGTAAAAGAAATTGTAATGGAAGGCGTAAAGCCGATTACAGATTTGCTTGCTGAATTCGACAAAGTGAACGAGGCGTTTGGAGACCCTGACGCTGACTTTGATAAGCTTTGCGCAAGACAGGCGGAGCTTCAGGAAAAACTTGATGCCGCGGACGCTTGGAATTTGGACACAAACCTTGAGCTTGCAATGGACGCATTAAGATGTCCTCCAGCTGATCAAGTTGTGGACGTGCTTTCTGGAGGTGAACGCCGCCGTGTTGCTTTGTGCCGCCTTCTTCTTCAGCAGCCGGATATTCTGCTTTTGGACGAACCTACTAACCACCTTGACGCAGAAACTGTCGCCTGGCTTGAACGCCACCTTCGTGACTACAAGGGCACAATCATTGCGATTACTCACGACCGCTACTTCCTTGACAATGTTGCCGGCTGGATTCTTGAAATGGACAGAGGCGAAGGCTATCCGTTTAAAGGAAACTATTCTGAATGGCTTGAGGCAAAAGAAAAGCGTCTTGAGCAGGAAGAAAAGCAGGCTTCAGTCCGTCAGCGCGAAATGAAAGAAGAGCTTGAATGGATTCACGCAGGCGCAAAAGGTCGTCAGGCAAAGCACAAGGAGCATATCACAAAGTACGAGCAGCTTTTGGCGGAAGAGCAGAAGCGTGTTCAGCTTAAGGACAGCCAGATTTCAATTCCGGCAGGACCTCGTCTTGGAAGCCTTGTAATTGAAGCGAACGGACTTACAAAATCATTCGGCGATAAACTGCTTTTTGAAAATCTTGACTTTGCAATTCCGGCTGGTGCTGTTGTTGGTGTTGTAGGACCGAACGGAGCAGGAAAAACTACTTTGTTCAAAATGCTTGCAAAGGCTGCCACCGGCGAAGGTGAAGAAACTCCGGATTCCGGCACGATAAAAGTCGGCGACACAGTAAAGCTTGTGTACGTGGATCAGATGAGAAGCAAGCTTGACCCGAACAAGACTGTGCTTGAGCTTCTTTCTGGAGGAGCTGACCTTATAAAGCTTGGCGCGGTTGATGAAAAAGGACGGCCTGTAAACGGAGCGTTGCGCGAAGTGAATGCCCATGCGTATTGCTCTTGGTTCAACTTTAACGGCGCGGAGCAGAACAAGAAAATCAGCGTGCTTTCCGGCGGAGAAAAAAACAGGCTGAACATGGGGCTTATGTTCAAGGAAGCGGGAAACGTTTTGCTTTTGGACGAGCCTACAAACGACCTTGACATTTCTACAACACGCTCGCTTGAAGAGGCAATCAACAGTTTTGCTGGCTGTGTTCTTGTAATAAGCCACGACCGCTACTTCCTTGACCGTATCTGCACTCACATTCTTGCGTTTGAAAACAACAGCGAAGTCAAATGGTTCGAAGGCAACTGGAGCGAATACGTAGAATGGAAGAAAAACGTTCTTGGCATTGACGACGACCATCCTCACAAGACCATGTACCGCAAGCTCACAAGGTAAATGTAGAATTGTAAAAAAAAAGGATGCCCAGCGAGGCATCCTTTTTTTTGTGTCATAAAACCAATGCGATGTTATTTGCTAGGCGGATTGTTGCCGCGGTTTCCACCGCTTGGGTTTCCTGTTGTTGAAGGCATTCTTCCACCTTCTCCTGCGTGGCTGTTGCCTGGTTTTACAGTTGTCTTTCCCATTTTTATGCTCCTTTAAAATGAATTTCAGTAGTTGTATATTTTTGGTTTTGAATATTTTTATTAGTTTTTTGGAACTATAGATGTAATTGTTATTGTGCCAGGATACCAGATATGTTTCTCTGAAGCTGTATCTCTATCTTGTGTTTCTATTATAGTTCCGACTGAAAGATATCCTTTAAATTCACATATCGCATTATCAATATCGGTATTGTACATAGTTTTACTAAGTTTTCCCTCTTGACTGAATTGCGCCGGAGTCCTCGTTTCTTCTGTTAAAATCACACCTTGAATTTCTTTCGAGCTATCTAGCTTATATATTCCGTAATAGATTTTAACATCTTGCTCTGGTGTTTTGAAATAATCGTTTATATTATCAGAATTAACATTAAAACTTTCTTTTAGTTCTGCTGATGTCATTACAAAAGCATCATGCCCATAACCGTATCCAGCATTTGTCATTTTGTTTATATCTTCAGTAGTGTAAATTCCATCATTATTTTTATCAGCAAAAGCGTAAGCAAATTTATATTTTCTGGCTAATCCTCTAGAAATAGAGTTTATATTTAATGAACCGTATTCGTTCTTTAAATTTTCAGCTAACTCAATTTTATGTGAATTTTGCAAACCATCTCCGTTAGGAAAGATACCTGAAGCTTCAGTTTTAGATGGAAATTCTGATGCTTGATGTTCTACAGATCCTCCATCATCGCAACCTGCAAATGCAGCCAGCATAAACATGCTTGCAAAAATAATGCTAAGTTTTTTCAAAGTTTTCATAAAATAACTCCTTGTTAATTTTGTTACCCTATCTTACCCCCCCCCGGCACTTTGTCAAGAGATTTGTTTGCTTTTTAGAGATTTTATTTATTGCATAGGTTAACCTAATTAACTTGTTAAAGTAAGTTAATTAAGTTAATATTTAAGCATGAATGACATAGAAGAACTTAGGAAAAAAATAGAATCTCTTCCATCTGGCGGAATTACGGCAAAAACGATAAAAGGAAAAAAATATCTTTATTATCAGTGGACAGAAAACGGCAGGCAATTTTCGCGGACTGTAAAAGAAAAAGAAGCCGAGCTTTTAAAGGCTCAAATAGAAGAGAGAAAACTTTTGCAGGAAAAATTAAAGGTGATTAAGAATTCTAAAATTCATGTTTTTTCGGCAAAGATTGAAAAAGATAATATCTATAATTGTGATGTTAGAATTGGAGAGTCTCTAAAAACTTTTGCGTCATCTGTAAGTTCTTATAAAAAACGTTATATATATGAAGGCATAAAAAATTTTATATACAATGAAACGCATGATAAGGTGTTTATTCTTTATGGCTTGCGAAGAACTGGAAAAACTACTTTAATCCGTCAGATTGTTTATAATATGCTGGAAGATAATTTTTCTAAATCAGTTTTTATTCAGATAAATTCAAATAATACGCTTTCTGATGTAAACAAGGATTTAAAAGCGCTGGAAGCTAAAGGCTATAAATATGTCTTTATTGATGAAGTTACACTGATGGAAGATTTTATTGATGGAGCTGCGCTTTTTTCTGATGTTTTTGCTGCTAGTGGAATGAAGATAGTTCTTTCTGGAACAGATTCTCTTGGTTTTATTTTTTCTGAAGATGAGCAGCTTTATGATCGATGCATTCTTTTGCATACAACATTTATTCCGTTCCGAGAGTTTTATGATATTCTTGGAATTCAAAGTATTGATGAATATATTAAATACGGCGGCACAATGAGCCGTAGCGGTGAAAATTATAGTAATTCAATTTTTGGTACAAAGCAGAGTACTGATGAATATGTAAATACTGCAATTGCCAGAAACATACAGCATTCGCTTAAAAATTATCAATATGAAGATCATTTTAGAAATCTTTATGAGCTATATGAAAAACATGAGCTGACAAATGTAATCAATAGAATTGTAGAAGATATGAATCATCGTTTTACTATTGATGTTTTGACGCGCGATTTTAAATCCCATGATTTTGGCTTGGCGCAAAGAAATGTCCGTAATGACAGAAATAATCCTACAGATATTCTTGATACTGTTAATAAACCGAAGCTGATAAAAAATCTTATGAAGGCTTTGGAAATTTTAAATAAAGAAAATCAGACTGTGGAAATAAAGGATGTTCATCGCAAGGAAATTAAAGAATACTTGGATATGCTGGATTTGACTTGTGATATTCCTGTTGTTTCTATGGCTGATTTGAACAATAGGGCTTTTTTAACCGTTTTTAGTCAGCCGGGCTTGCGTTATTCGCAGGCGGAATCTCTTGTAAAAAGTCTTATGATGGATGACGTTTTTAAAAATATTTCCGCAATTGATAGAAAAAGAGTTACAGATAAAATTCTTGACGATGTAAAAGGTCGTATTCTTGAGGAAATTGTTTTGCTGGAAACTAAAAAAGCTAACCCTGAAAAAGATATTTTTAAGCTTAAGTTTGCTGTAGGTGAATTTGATATGGTTGTCTATGATTCTGAAAATGTTAACTGTAAAATATATGAGATTAAGCACAGCAAAGAAATTTCCAAAGAACAGTACCATCATCTTGTCGATACAAAAAAATGTGAACAGACAGAATTTCGCTATGGTAAGATTTTGAGCAAGGTAGTTTTATATAGAGGAAAAAACTTAGAAACAGAAGAGGGGATTTTGTATAGAAATGTGGAGGAATATCTTTTAGAACTTGGCAAACATTAAAACTGTCCTTATAAATCCCATTGAAACAACTTTATGTGTAGTTTATAATCTGCCAAGATTTTTTATGCGAGGTTTATATGGCAAAGCTTCCTTCTTGCGCTCTTGATGTAAAGCTTATTGCGCTTGACTTGGACGACACTCTTTTGGATTCAAATCGGAAAATCAGCGACAAAAATGTGCAGGTGCTGCAGGAATGCGCTCGCCGCGGAATTTATGTTGTGCTTTGCTCTGGGCGCGCGGAAGATGGAATTCTGCCTTTTGTGCGCAGACTGGACATTGCTGGCAGTGAGTTCGGAAAATTCATAATTGCAATAAACGGTTGCAGCGTTTTTGATATGCACGAGAGAAGGCAGATTTACACTTGCAGCGTTGATTCTTCTGTTCTTTTAAAGGCTAATTCCGAAGCTGAAAAAATGGGGCTTAGAAGCGAAGTTTATTCCCCGGACACAATTTTCTATGCGGAGAAAACTTCTTGGACGCGCAAGGACGTTGATATGTGCGGCTTGAAAGGCAAAGTCATAGACGACTACGAAACTTTCCTGCGTGAAAAAAAATTTCCCAAGATGCTTGTTCCGGGCGAGCCTGAAACTCTTCAAGTGCTGCAAAAAAAACTCAAGGAAGAGCTTGGAGATTCCGCCGTTATTTTTACAAGCAAACCGTACTTTCTTGAAATCCTTCCGCCGAACTGCGGAAAAGGCGAATCGATCAACTGGCTTGCTGACTACATTGGAATTCCGCGCTCATCTACAATGGGATTCGGAGACAGCATGAACGATGAAAGCATGATTGTAAAATGCGGCTACGGCGTGTGCATGAGCAATGGAATTGACTACATAAAAAACGCCGCTGACTTTATCACAGAAAAAGATAACGACTCAAGCGGCGTTGGCGACTTTATAGAAAAATATGTTTTGTAGCTTTTAGGATTCAATGTCCGCTTTTTGCAGAAGCTCTGTTTCCCATTCGAGCAGGGCTTTTTCTTCTTGCGTCTTGTTTCCTTTTACATCACACATAATTCTAAAGACTGGCTCTGTTCCGCTTGGACGCATCCAGATAAATGCGACAGGCTGATTTGAACTGTCCAAGAATTTTACTTTTAGTCCGCCGTTCGCATTGTTCCAGTTTTGGTCAGCGGCAGTTTCTTTTGTGCCGTTTGTCGTGAACGCTTCGTAGCTTGAAATTCCGTATTCATTTTTGAGCTGCTCTTTTTTTTCTTCCCAAGATGAAATGAATTCTTTTCTGAAGTTTTCCTTGAGCTTGCCTTTGTCCTGCGTTTTTACTTGAAGAACTGCGCGGCTTTCGCTTACGCCAGTTGTTGTGTATTCAGGCAGTGTGGAAATAACATCGTTGAGCGTAAAGTTGTCATTGTATTTTTCTTCCTGTCCGGACATCTTGCACCACAAATGAAACAGTCCGATTTTATTTTTTGTGTCCCGCAGCGCAAGGAGTTTTACCAAGGCAAAAATTGTTGCAACCGGATCCCGTACTGCGGAAGGGTATGTTATGTTTCCGCCGTTGCTTCCTTCCCCGAATATTCTTACGTTAAAGCCTTCGCTTCTTTTTTCTCGCGCAAGGTTCACTACGTTTGCTTCTCCAACTTCCGCGCGGAATACTTTTGCATTCAGGCTGGCGCAAATTTTGTCAATTCTCATGGAAGTAGGGCAGTTTACAGCTACCGCAAGATTTTTTGTGTCCGGATTTTTCCAGTATTCAAACGTAAGTTCCGACATTACGCACAGCGCGAACACTTCTTGTGCCGGCACGGTTTTTGCCTCTTTGCCGTTCCAGTAGACAACGTTTCCACGGTCGCCGTCGCAGTCAGGCATATAACCAAGCAGGGCGGATTTGTTTCCTTCTTTTTGAAGCTCGTTGATTTTTTTCGCGCAATGCACAAGATTTTCTGGCTCTGGAATTATTGCGTGGACAATTTTATCTTCGTTGAATGGAATAAAACCGATTCCGCTTTCCGGGATAAATTTTTTATCTATTGAAGTTGCGCGGGCAGAACCATTCATGTCGCACACAATGCTAAGCGGATTTTTCTGCGCTGCCTTTTTTAAAATGTTGAACAGCTTGTGCTGAAATAAATTTTTGGAGCTTCCGGCTATTACGGTTTTTATAAATTTTTCGTAGGCGGCAAGAGACTGTTTTTTATACTTGGCGCATTTTGCGTACACATTTTCAACTTGTGCTTTTTGCGTTTTGAATGCAAGTGAAAGTGCGTGGTCTTCTGCTCCGGCTGAATTGCATTTTGCTGCAAAGCTTTCTGCGAGTTTTTTTGATTCCCCGGCTTCAAGAACGCCTCCATTGTTCAGACCGAATTTTATTCCGTTGTGTCCTATTGGATTGTGGCTTGCTGAAATGTAGAGGAATCCGTCATGCTTTCTTGAGTACGCCATTATTTCCGGGGCGGCGGCAGTTCCAAGAAAAACAACTTTTATTCCGCAGGCGCAAAGTCCTTGAATTACATTGAGCGCGATTTCTTTTCCTGTGGGGCGGGTGTCTGTTGCCACGACAACTGACGGCTCTTTTTTTTCTGTTTTTGAAATTATATATTCAGCGAATGTTTCTGCGATTAAAAGGCAGAGAAAACTGTTTGCTTCTCCGATTTTTGGCGATGTGTCTTCCGCATCCATGCTTTCTGCAAAAACTTTTCTCCAGCCGGACGCCGATAAAATCATATTGTGTTCCATAATGTGTTCCATTATAACGCTTTTGCCGCTGGTGTGGAAGCGAACAAATTTACAGGTTCTTAAGGCAAAGCTTTAAACAGCGATGGGAAAGATTGATGGTTTGGAGGAAAGAAAACGGCGAGTGTCATTGTCGGACTTGTTCCGGCAATCCATAATGGGTCTTCGGGTCAAGCCCGAAGATGACGATGCGTGAAAAAACTTGCGTTGCACATTGCCTTTTTTTTCAATATAATAATCCGCATTATGTCAGAAAGAAACGAAAAAGAACTTTGCCACTGGGCAGACCAGCAGGCTTCAAGAATTATCAAGCAGAAAGGCGACCTTGACCTTTACACCTGCGCTTCTGGAATTACACCGAGCGGAACTGTTCACATTGGAAACTTCCGCGAAATTATTACTGTTGATTTGATTGTGCGCGCTCTCCGTGACCGGGGCAAGAATGTGCGCTTTATTTATTCTTGGGACGACTACGATGTTTTCAGAAAAGTTCCGGGCAATATGCCTCAGCCGGAAGTTCTTGAAAAATATCTGCGCTATCCAATCACAATGGTGCCAGATACTTTTGGACGCGATGAAAACTATGCGCGCCATCACGAAGTTGATATTGAAACTCAGCTACCGCGCGTTGGAATCCATCCTGAATTTTTGTATCAGGCGAGCCGTTACCGCGCGAACCGTTACACAGAAGGAATGAAAAAGGCATTGCAAAACCGCGAGCTTATAAAAGAATGCCTGAACGAATACCGCGACGAGCAGCATAAAATGAAGCCAGAAGACATTTACTGGCCAATAGCCGCTTTCTGCTGCAAATGCAATAAGGACGAAACTGAAATCCTTGACTACGATGGCGAGTATGGCGTTACATATAAATGTAAGGCTTGCGGACACGAAGAAAAAGGCGACCTTCGCACTTCAAAAGAATTCAAGCTGGGCTGGCGTGTTGACTGGCCGATGAGATGGAACGAAGAAAAAGTTGTATTCGAGCCGGGCGGAAAAGATCACATTTCTCCGGGCGGAAGCTACGACACTGCAAAACTTGTAAGCAAGAAAGTTTTCGGCTGGGATGCTCCAGTTACAATGAAGTACGACTTTGTAAAGCTCAAAGGTGTTCCGGGAAAAATGTCGTCTTCAAAAGGAAAAGTAATTTCGCTTGTTGATGCTCTTGAAGTTTATCAGCCTGAAGTTTTGCGCTACATTTTCGCCATGAACAAAGTTGACCACGAGTTCAGCATCAGCTTTGACTTGGACGTTGTTACAATATACGAAGCTTACGACAAGACAGAGCGAATTGCCTGGGGAATCGACAAGGCAAAGAACGAAGATTTGTTCCTCAAGGAAAAACGCATCTACGAACTTAGCCAGATTGAAAACGGAATGCCGAAAGTTCAGCCGTATCAGATTGGATTCCGCTTGCTTACAACTTTGCTTCAGACTTATTCAGGCGACATCGATGCGGTTATTGCTTCCCTTAAGGATGTAAAAGAAGAACAGAAGGAAACTTTGCGCCGCCGCTGTGAATGCGCTTGGTACTGGATTAAAGAAAGCGCTCCAGACTGCGCTCCGGATTTCTGCTTTACTTTAAGAGAAGACGGTTCTAAGGCTGAAGATATTTCCGGTGAAATGCTGACTGCTGTGCGCCGTGTGCGTGATGAAGTTGTTCCTCGCCTTGATACTTTTGCGGTTGACAAGGAATGCCAGCAGGCGATGTACGACATTGCGACAGAACTCGGTCTTGAGTCAAAGGCGTTGTTTACAGCTTTGTATCATGCTTTGATTGGAAAAGATCAGGGACCGCGCCTTGCAAGTTTCTTTAGGATTATCGGAAAAGAAAAACTTCAGAAAATCCTGAGCGTATATTAAAAAGTTTCCGGGGATGTTCCAAAAGTTTAAAATGTCATTATCGTGCTTGATACGGCAATGACATTTAGAACTTGTTAGACATCCCTATTTTCTTGGGTTGTTCAAATGAAGAAGAAAATTTATTTTTCACTTGCGCTGAATATTCTGATTGCCGCATTCGAAATTGCCGCTGTGATTTTGTCCATAATTGAATATGGCGGATTTAGTTTTTTTAAATTTTATACGCAGGACAGCAATATTCTCTTGGGGATTTCGTGCGCTGTTATGGCATTTTGTAAAATCCGTTTTTTACATTCAGGCAAGAAAATTCCTGATTCAGTAAAACTGTTTTCCTACATTGCGGTTTGCTGCACAACGCTCACAATTACGGTTGTTCTTGCCTTGCTCATTCCGAATGCTGGCGGATACACAATGAAGAATTTCAGCCATTATATGCTTGAAGGTTCCGGATTTTTTATGCATTTTGTTTGCCCTGTTCTGGCTTTGATTTCTTTCATTTTCTTTGAAGAAATTCCGCTGAAATTTTTGCATACAGTTTGCGCAATTGTTCCCACGCTGATTTATGCTGTTGTTCTTTTTGTCTTGAATATTGCCCGCGTTTTGGTCGGTCCGTATTTTTTTCTTCACGTTTACGAGCAGAGCGTTCTTGCTTCTGTGGGCTGGACGTTTGTTGTAATCGGCGGAAACTATTTGATGAGCGTTGGAATTTGGGCGGCATCTAGGAAAAAATCATTTTGAAAGCTGTATTTTGTGTTGCAGTTGCGAATGATTTCTTAAGTATGCTAAAATGAGCTTATGTTAAAAAATTTTCTTTGGGTGTTTTTTATTTCGATGGTGCCGCTTATTGAACTTAGGGGCGCGATTCCTGTTTCGCAGGCGTTAAAATTGCCGGTGATTTCTTCTTACATTGTCAGCATAATTGGAAATATGATTCCTGTTCCTTTTATTTTTTTGTTCGCAAGAAAGTTTTTGGAGTGGGGTCAGGACAAGCGTCTTGTGGGCGGAATCTGCCGTTTCTTTTTGCTCAGGGGAACTGCTGCCGGTGAAAAAATGCAGGCAAAAGCTGGACGCGGGCTTTACTTTGCGCTTTTTCTTTTTGTAGGAATTCCGCTTCCGGGAACTGGAGCTTGGACTGGAACTCTTGCGGCTAGCCTTCTGGACTTGGACGGAAAAAAGACATCTCTTGCCGTTATGGGAGGCGTTTTGCTTGCCGGCGTGATTATGCTTGTTTTGACATTGCTGGGATTCGGAGCTGCAAACGCAGTCGCAGGATAAAAAGTTAATAAAGAAGCTGCCCGTTTAGGACAGCTTGTGATTTGTTATGCTGCTGTTTTGTAGTCAGTAACAGCAATTTCTGTAACACTTTCCTTTAGCTTGTTTACAATCTTTTCGATGTTTTTTGCGACTTCATCAGTAAAAAGTTCTTCGCCGCATTGAGGGCATTTTAGACAAGGAACATTGCGGATAATTACAATGCATTTTCCAAGGTCTGCCATGAATGTTGTAATATCTTCTTTCATTTCTCCTTTGCAGAAAAAGCAGTTTTCATTTTTCATTATAGTCCTCCTGTCTTTTTTCTTGTATCAAAGTTTTCGTTCCAGCTTTCTGAACTAGGATAGTATGCAGTTATCATCCATATATATTTTTCGTTTGAACTGCAACAAATGTGCAGGCTTTGGTTTGATTCTGTTTTGCCAAGAATAAGACAGCTTGGCACTGGATAGTCGTCTGCATATTGTTCTATAATTCTGCCGTTCATTATAGCATTTTCAACATCAGCTTGGCTAATTCCACGTTGAATAAGCCTTGTAAGAATGTGCCTTGTCCAGCGGATTTTATGCTCTTTGCAAAGTTCCTGTATTTTTTTCAAACTGATATTATTTGATTCCATTGCATTTATATTATAGCATAAAATTAAAAAAGCTGTCCGTTTAGGACAGCTTGTGATTTGTTATGCCTGCAATGCTGTAACTGCTACTGTTGCAACAATGTCGTCAACGTTGCAGCCGCGGCTAAGGTCGTTAAGCGGTTTTGCGAATCCTTGGCATACAGGTCCAATCGCCATCCAGCCGCCCATTCTCTGGGCAATCTTGTAGCCGATGTTTCCTGCGTTGATATTTGGGAATACAAAAACGTTTGCGTGTCCTGCAACTTTGCTTCCCGGAGCTTTTAGCTCGCCAACTTCTGGAGCAACTGCGGCATCAAACTGAAATTCTCCGTCCAATGCCAAGTCCGGCGCTTTTTCCTGAGCAAGTTTTACAGCTTCCTGAACTTTTGGAACGCTCTTGAAGAACTTGTCGTCGTTTCCGCTTCCTTTTGTGCTGAAGCTTAGCATGGCGACTCTTGGCTCGATTCCTGCAATTTTCTTTGCTGTGTCGGCTGTCGCAACTGCGATGTCAGCAAGCTCTTCACTTGAAGGCTCGATGTTGATTGCGCAGTCAGCAAGAAGAGCAACGCCTTCCTTTATGTATTTGTTTCCGCATTCCGGGGCAACCATGATAAAACTTGATGAAACTGTTTTTATTCCAGGAGCTGTTTTTATAACCTGAAGTCCCGGGCGCAATGTGTTTGCAGTTGAGTGGCAAGCGCCGCTTACAAATCCGTCTGCGTCTCCAGCCTTGAGAATGAGAGCTCCGAACATTGTGCGGTCTTTGAGAATGTAGTTTTTTGCATCCTGAACTGTAGGATATTCTGCCTGACCAGTTTTCTTGTTGATTTTGCCTTCACGTGTCTTGAACAAAAGTTCCGCGTACTTGTCTGTGTTTGTGCTTGTTGCTGGATCTACAAGCTCGATTCCTGAAAGGTCAACTCCCGGAGCTGCCTTTGCACATTCGTCTGCGTTTCCGATAAGGATGATTTTTGCAATTCCTTCCTTTACGATTTTTGCCGCCGCTTCAACAACGCGCTTGTCCTCGCCTTCGCAAAGAACGATTTTTTTTCCGGCCGATTTAGCCTTTTCTTTCAACTGTGAAACAAAATCCATAATGCACCTTCTTTAATTGTTTTGCTTGAAAATCGGGCAACCGGAATTCGAATCCGGGACCTCGTGCCCCCCAGACACGCACGCTAACCAACTGCGCTATTGCCCGAAAAGCACTGCAATTATATCAAATGGCGTATTGATTATCAATTGCAGCGGAAAAGGTATATTTTGTTCATCTTGTGCGCATACTTCATTTTTATTGCAACAGGGGGTATTTTGTGGTAGCATTTTCGGCAGATTCGTAAAAGAAAATGAAGAACAATATTAAGCTAAAAAATCATCTATTGTAATTATTTTAGTTTCAACTCTCATTGTCACAAATCTTTTTGTGGGAGTGGTTTCCTACTATGTTTCTGCGGGCGCAGTAGATGAAATCAGTTCGGGCATCGGGTCTCTTGAAAAAATGATTCAGGTTCAATCCAAAAATGTTCAGCAGGCATCTTCTGCAATTGAACAGATGATTGGCAATATATCTTCCGTGAATGCTTCCGTGGGCAAGATGATTTCTTCCTTTGACCAGTTTGAGGAGCATTCTAATACTGGAATTGCCAACCAGTCGAATGTAAATGAAATGATTCTTGACATTGAGCAGCAGTCGAAAATTCTTCAGGACGCAAACCTTGCGATTGCAGGCATTGCTTCGCAGACAAACCTTCTTGCTATGAATGCCGCGATTGAGGCAGCCCATGCAGGCGAGGCCGGAATGGGATTCAGCGTGGTTGCGGATGAAATTAGAAAATTGTCGGCAACTTCATCGGAGCGCTCACATTCCATAGGTGCGCGGCTGGCAAAAATTCAGGAGACAATAAAAGGCGTTGTCTCTCTTTCAAATGAGACATTGTCGGAATTTTCGCTTGTTTCAGACAATATTGCGGAAACAGGCCAGATTGTGGCGCAGATAAAAAATGCGATGGAAGAACATCAGATAGGCTCAAAGCAGATTATAGATGCCCTTCAGTCTATGAACGATTCTACTGCCGAAGTAAAATCTTCGTCTGCGAAAATGTCTGAGGACAACAGGCATATCCTTGCAAAAGTGAAAAAGCTTCAGTCAACTGCTTTGACAATAAAAGACAGTATGGACAGAATGCAGGAAAACTCCACGGCTGCAGATGAGAGCAGGAAGATGCTTTCTGCAATTTCCGGCGATATTACAGACTCAGTAAAAGAAATCGGCGGCAAGATTGGACTTTTCAAGGTGTAGCACTGGCTTACATTTTTTTTCGCTTTCTTTTTTTTCCCAGACAGCTACAGTACGCATCGTTGTTTAAATGAAGGCTTAAAAGAGGCAAAATTCAGCTGTATAGACAATATCAGGTGTTTTTTATAAAAAAAATATATTTTTTTTAGTTTCCTTTTGGATTTTCCAGACAGTTTGATATATAATATAAATAGGTAGTCCTAATTCAGGGCTTTATAAAGCAGTTAAAAACGGCGCAGGAAGAGAGGCGAATGCAGAAAACGCTCTGTTTTGCTGCCGCGGAAGCGGCAACGTTGATAGTTCAAAGGAAAAACAGTGCGTATTTTTGCAGACACATCTCGAACAGAATCTGTTTTTAGATAGAATTGTATTCAAATTAACAGGAGAAAACTATGAAGAAATATATTTTCTTGATTTTACCAGCGGTAATGCTAATGCTTGCCTCGTGCATGGATTCCGCAAGCGGAAACGGTGGAGCTGGCTCTGTTCTTGTTGCGCTTCCGGGCTCTTCCCGGAATGTCTCTAGCAGTGGCAGGGCCGACTCGTACACAGTTTCCCTGCTGAAAGGCGGAAAAGTTATAGAAAGCCAGACAGCCGTGCCGGGGGGGGCAGTGGAGTTCAATGAGCTTGATGCCGGAAGCTACACGGTTGACGTTGAGGCGACTTTAAGCGGTGCCTTGAGCGGCGTGGGAAGCGCGGAAGTTGCAGTTACAGAGGGTGAGACGGCTTCATGCAGCGTTCTTATGAACAGAGTGTACACTGCGGCGCAGGCTGCGGAGCGTATAAGCGATAATAACGGCGAGAACTGGAACATAATTGTTGCCGGTCCGATAGATGACGACGGCTTGTTAGAAATAGCTAAAAATTTAAAGGATGTTCTTACAGAAGGTTGCATAAGCCTTGACCTTGGCAGGACAACCGGGCTTAGCTCAATTGGTGTGACAAAGTTTCAGAACTGCACAGCTCTTTCTGCCATAGTTCTCCCGGAGGGAATAGGCTCTATTGATGAAAATGCTTTTGATGGATGCACATCACTTGCAAGTGTAACGATTCCAGATACTGTGAATGAAATAGGACAATTTGCGTTCCGTAATTGTTCTGCTCTTAAGAGCATAGAGATTCCAAACAGTGTAACAACGATTGCTATTGGCGCGTTCAGGGACTGCACGGCTCTAACAAGCATAGAGATTCCAAGGGGAGTAATTACGATTGGTTCAGACTCATTTAATGGTTGCACGGCTCTTGAAAGTATAGAGATTCCAGACAGTGTAACAACAATAGAAAGGGCTGCATTTCATGGATGCTCGTCTCTAACAGATGTATATATTCCGGACAGCGTTACTGAAATTGGAAATCAAACATTTACTAACTGTTCCAATCTAAAAAGCATAGTTCTTTCGACGAGAATAACTTCAATAGCTGAGCAAGTATTCAGGAACTGCACGGCTCTAACAAGCATAGAGATTCCAGATGGCGTAAGTGAAATAAAAAGTAGTGCATTTATGAGCTGTGAGGTTCTTGAATCTATAACAATTCCGGTTAGTGTAACTTCAATTGAAACAGGTGCATTCGTTTCATGCAATAAACTGAAAAGTGTAAAATATAAAGGCTTGTCGGATGATTGGAGTGGAATTGCAATAGGCAGTAACAATCCTTTTGAAAGCGGCAGTAGTGGTATCAAAATAATATGTTCTGATAAGGAAATAACTCTATAGCCAATCTTTTTCTACACCATGCAATGTGAATAACAAGACCGCGTCTGTTTAGGCGCGGTTTTGTTGTTGGCCATGAGGTCCTGGCTGGTGATTTGCTTTCCGTCTTTGTAGTACTCGTCATAT
The DNA here is from genome assembly GCF_934725225.1 of uncultured Treponema sp. Taxonomy (NCBI): domain Bacteria; kingdom Pseudomonadati; phylum Spirochaetota; class Spirochaetia; order Treponematales; family Treponemataceae; genus Treponema; species uncultured Treponema sp. Next base: position 114,578 of record NZ_CAKVAM010000006.1, on the reverse strand, counting down.
CGTTTAGTCGGAGCTTTTTCCACTTTTAGGTAAGTCGCTCTCTTCATATTTTCAGTCTCGTTTTTGGAATCCTTCTCGCTCAGATTGCCGTCAATATAAAGTATGGCTTCTTTCGGTGTTATTACTGATTCGCTGCTGATCTCATATTTACATATAATCTTCACGTATGAACCATCCCGCTCGCCTTCTTCTGTTAATATGAGTGTTGTTCCGCTCACCGTGTACTTGTATTCCTGGTTTTTCTCATACTGTTTGCTTCCGGCTCTAAGCGGAATGTCTTTCCTGTGCTGATTGTTTGATTTTTTCATTTGTGTTAATATGTTTGTAAAATTCTTGCCGGCATGGAAATACCGGTTTTTTCGAGGTGAAGTATGGCAAAGAATATTGATTGGGCGAATCTTCCTTTTGGTTATCAGGTAACAGATAAGAGATTTGTTGCTAACTACAAGAACGGCGCATGGGACGCAGGCGAGCTTGCTTCCGATGCTACTGTGCATATTTCTGAGTGCGCTGGAGTTCTTCAGTATGCCCAGACTTGCTTTGAAGGTCTCAAGGCTTACACAACAAAAGACGGCAGAATTGTTACTTTCCGCCCGGACTTGAACGCTGACCGCATGGCTTCTTCCTGCGAGCGTCTTGAAATGCCGGTGTTCCCAAAAGAGCGTTTTGTTCAGGCTGTGCTTGATACTGTAAAGGCGAACATTGACTGGGTTCCTCCTTTTGGAAGCGGCGCGACTTTGTATATCCGTCCGTATATGTTTGGTTCAAATGCTGTAATCGGTGTAAAGCCTGCTGACGAATATCAGTTTAGAATTCTTGTTACTCCGGTTGGTCCATATTTCAAGGGCGGAGTTAAGCCGATTGTTGTCCGCATTTCAGACTTGGACAGAGCCGCTCCTCATGGAACTGGCGACATAAAAGCCGGACTTAACTATGCGATGAGCCTTCACAATATCATGGACGCGCACAGAAACGGCTTTGCTGAAAATATGTATCTTGATCCTGCGACACACACTTATATTGAAGAAACTGGTGGAGCAAACATTCTCTTTGTTACAAAAGACGGAAAACTTGTTACTCCAAAGTCAAACAGCATTCTTCCTTCAATCACACGCCGTTCTTTGATTCAGGTTGCAAAAGATTATCTTGGAATTGAAGTTGAGGAGCGCAAGATTAACAAGAACGAGCTTGCGGACTTTGCTGAATGCGGACTTTGCGGAACTGCCGCTGTAATTTCTCCAATCGGAAAAATTGTTGACCACGGAACAGAAATCAATGTTCCAAGCGGAATGGAAGAAATCGGACCGGTTCTTAAAAAGCTCCGTGAAACTTTGACAGGAATCCAGATGGGCGAAATAAAGGCTCCAGAAGGCTGGATTTACGAAATTAAATAATCGGAAATTTCAGCTTATTGCTGTGAATCCCTGGCTACGGTCAGGGATTTTTTTATAAATGTGAATGGAGATTATCGGGTCTAGCCCGATAATGACATAGTTAAATGTCTCATTGTTCTACGCCGAATTTCTTCTTTCTGATAATCAGGTACGAAGCAATTACTGCTGTTCCGGTTATTATCCAGCTGATTGGATAAACGTTCATTATTGTTTCAAATGAAGGATATTTTTTGAATACGGTTGCAAGCCAAGTAAGCCTAAAGAGGCATGAGCCTGCCAGCGTAAGAACTGCCGGAAGCATTGAGTATCCCATTCCGCGCAAAGCGCCTGCCGTAATTTCGTAGCTGCTTGTAAGGAAGTCAAGCGATTCCACATGGACTAATCTTATGAGCGCAAATGCGATTACCGCTTCGTCCACGGTGTAAACTCTGATAACAGCTCTTCTAAAGAATACAAAGACAAAGCACATTGCCCCGGAAATAATTACGCTGCACAGCATTGAAAGCCTGTAGATTTTTTTGCATCTGCTGAATTTCTTTGCGCCGTAGTTCTGGCTTGTAAAAGTTGTCGCCGCCTGAGTGAACGCGCTTACAACAAAGTATGAAAAGTATTCAAAGTTGAGCGCCGCCGCCGAGCCTGCCATTGCGTTGCTTCCGAATGAATTTATTCCGCCTTGAATGCAGATGTTTGAAAAGCAGAAAACCATTCCCTGCAAGCCAGCCGGAACTCCTATGCGCGCGATTTTTGCAAGCTGGCTTTTGTTTATATGAAGTTTTCTTAAATCCAGTCTGAGCGATTCTTCTTCATTCAGCAGAAATAAAATTATCATGGTTGCGCTTACGTAATTTGAAATTACAGTTGAAATTGCAACTCCAGCAACGCCCATTCTGAATACAATTACAAAAACAAGGTTCAGGATAACGTTGAGAATTCCCGCCGCAATCAGACAGTACAAAGGACGGTTTGAATCTCCCTTGCTTCTTAGAACTGCCGAGCCGAAGTTGTACACCATGATTGCCGGCATTCCAAGAAAGTAAATCCGCAGGTAAAGAGCCGCAAGCACAAGAACTTCATCAGGCGTTCCGATTGCTTCAAGAATTGGCTTTGAAAGAAGCGGTCCTATTACCGCAAGAAAAATTCCGCTTATGACTGCCACGGAAATTACTGTGTGTACCGCCGACTTGATTTCGTCTTTTCTGTTCTGGCCGATTAAAGTTGCAATCAGAACATTTGCGCCAATCGACATTCCCACAAAAATATTTATGATTAAGTTGATTATCGGAGCGTTGTTTCCTACCGCCGCCAAAGATGTGCTTCCGGAAAATCTTCCCACGACTGCCACATCTGCGGAATTAAAAACTTGCTGAAGAATGCTGCTTGCCGCGAACGGAAGAGAGAACACTAGAATCTTTCCAAGAAGCGGACCGTTGAGCATGTCAATTGAATTTTTTCCTGCGCTCATTTTACGACTTCTCCAGAACAAAAAGATATTCGGAAACGTGAATGTTTCTTGCGTTGAGGTTTCGCGAGCCTCTGAATGTATTGTATGCGATTTCAACGGTTTTAAGTTTTCCGTATTTTTCAAGCATGGATTTCATTTCGCCGAATTTTATAAATCCTTCTGAATTATATGAAATGATTACGAATTTTGCATCAAGCGCGCTGATTATTTTTTCCATGGAATTTAACGCGCTGTTTTTTTTGTTGAACATTGAACGGTTCCAGTTCGCGGGAATCCCGGAAACTTTGCTGAGCTTTGCGTCCGGCATTTTGTTTTGCGCGATTATGTTCAGCATGAAATAATTTGAGCCGTAAGGATGCTGGTTGTACGGCGGATCTAAATATGCAATGTCAATTTTTTTCAGCTTGGAGGAAAGCTCGACTGTGTCCTCTTTGTAGATTTCAGTTTTTGACTTGAAGTTGCTGAACACTGGAACTGGAAGCTCCACTTGCCCCATGATTCTTGAAAGCGCGTTTTTTCCTGTTCCGCCAAAGCAGCCAAGCCCGGTGTTTTTGTTTTTGTAGAATCCCTTGAAAATTCCAGAAGTGTTGACGTGCACAGAAGCTTCCGTTAAAAGCGGCGCGATAAAAAATTTTTTGTATTCTTCGCAGTCAACAAGCTCGTCTATGAGCGTGCGGTAAGAGTCGATTCGTTCTGCGTTTTCTCTCGTGTAAAAAGCCCGCTCGCCTGCCTGAATGTCCTCTGTGTTTTTTGGCGCGTAGTTTTCGCAGATTATTCCGGGGATTTTCTGCTCGAAGAATTCTTTTTCAATTGATTTTCTGTAGCTGAAATATTTTTCGCTGTCAAAGTCTTTCTTGTTGAAAAGATAGCAGCTGTTCAGAATTGAAGAGTAGTCTTCCAAGTCGTTCACGATTACTGTTGAAGAATATTGCTTGAGCATCCGCGCTACAATTCCCGAGCCTGAAAATAAATCCGCGCAGACAAGCTTTTGCTTTTTGAGCTTTGATTTTATCTGTTCGATTTCGGGGCGGATGTTTCCAATCAGAATCCGTTTGTTTCCGATGTAAGTTATAATTTGCGTTGTCAGGTAGTCTGTGTTTTCTGCCATTTTCTGTTCCTCGCAAATTCAGCGGAATGTTTTACAGTTTCTGTTTTGCTCAAGGATTTAAAAAGGAAATTTCTGTGTTCTAAGATACTCCAGAAACCAAGGAACTTCAAGGGATTTTTACACTGAAAAATTGCTGCAAGGTGAATGATTGTTATTGCCCGGCATAGCTTGTCATCTTCGGACTTGACCCGGAGAATTGTTGCAGGGAAGATTATCCAGGCAAGCTGGATAATGACAACCGGATGGCGGCTTGTTTTGTCATTGCTCGCACTTGATATGGCAATCAACATTGGTTACAAAATTCATCTTAATTGACCTATGTTCCATAAAACGGTATTATATGCGTAAAAGTTCTACTTAAATCTTCTGCTTTCAAAAAAATCTAAATAAGGGGTAAGAATAATGCCGTATTCTGAGCCAACTGATCTTGCTGTTGTAGCGTGTCCGGGCGGAGAGTCTTTCGCCAATGAAGTCATCACACATTTGCGCCACATGTACAAGCACCGTTTTTCTTTGAAGAGCGATGTTATTTCAAAACGCTACGGACTTGAAAAGGAAAATATCGTTCAGCAGATTAACTTGAAGAATGATATTGAAACTAGCGACCTGTGCATTCGCGGTGTAACAGACAAATACCGCGCGCCGTTTTTTAAGGTCAACGCAAGGTTCACATATTTTGCAAACGGAGAATTCAAGACAGAACTTTTGGATTGCATCCGCGGAAAAGATGTTTATATTTTTCAGGATGTTGAAAACCACGAAAAGCTTGCTCTTAACGATGGAAAAAATATTCTTAGCCTAAGCGTAAACGACCACGTTATGAGCCTTCTTGTTACAATTGATGCTGTGCGACAGGCTGGAGCGCGCCAGATTACTTTGGTTTTGCCGGCTTATCCTTACAGCCGCCAGCATAAAAAGAAGAGCCGCGAAGGTCTTACAGCCGCTCTTTTGGGACACATTTATGAAATGATGGAAGTTAAGCGCATTATCACACTTGACCTTCATTCACGCGAAATTGTAAATGCGTTTGCCCACACTCACTGCGAAAATCTTCATGCTTCATACCAGATTATCCGCGAGCTTGCACGTGTAGTTGATCTTACAAAAGAAGATCTTGTTGTTGTAAGCCCGGACACTGGAGCAATTGACCGCAATAAATTCTATGCGACTGGACTTAAAAAGCCGCTTGCCATGATTTACAAAGAGCGCGACTATTCAATCGTTACTCAGGATGCAAAAAATACAAACATCAAGAGCATTAAGCTTTTGGGCGATGTAAAAGGAAAAGTTGCTTTCCTTGCAGACGATATGCTTGGCACAGGCGGAACTTTGCTCAAGGCGATGGGATTTTTGCATGAGCAGGGTGCGACAAAAGTTATTGCTGCAATCAGCCTTCCGTTCTTTACAGGAAATGCGATTGAGCAGTTTGATGAAGCGTACAGCAAAGGCTTGTTCTATAGAATAATTGGAACTAATGCGGTTTACCATGAGGAGCTTTTAAAGCGTGAATGGTATATCAGCACAAATGTTTCTGGTCTTTTTGCAAACGTAATCACAAGGCTTCACCACGACCAGTCTTTGAGCGACTTGCTTGACAACCGCACAATCATAGACAAACTTATAAAAGTTTCAACTCCTGCTGAAAAAGCTGAGTAATATTTTTAAACGGCATATTTCTTTTTGATGAATGATTTCTAAAAAAGCGGTATGCCGTTATTGTTTTTGGAAAATTGTTTTGTATGGAACAAACTGTTCTTGCCGTTGATATTGGAACATCTTCTTTAAAGGCTGCCTTTGTTTCTGAAAAAGGAAAGGTTTGCGCATTCAGCCGCCGTCCATTTTTGCTTTGCAACACGGAACATGCTTCAAAGGAATGGCTTCCTGCCTTTCAGAATGCTTTGCAGGATTTGGTTTCCCAGTCGCCGGAAATTCGTCCAAGCGGAATTTGCGTAAGCGGAAACGGTCCTACTCTTGTTGCCCAGTCAGGCGAAACTCTTTTATGGAACGAAAAAGTTGTTCAGTTAAAATCCAGTTCACTTTTTATTCCGCGCTTGCTTGCGTTTAAAGACAAGTTTCCCGATGTATGGAAAAAGAGCGAGCTGGTTTTCAGCGGCCCTGAATATTTTTTGTGGCTTCTTACTGGAGAGCCTTGCACAATTCTCCCTGAAAAAAGATTTGAGTCCGCATATTGGAACAAGCAGCTTCTTTTGGAAAGCGGATTTTCAGCTGACGAAATAAACAAGCTTCCTTCATTTGCAGAACCTTCGCATAAACTTGCAGGACTTTCAAGAAAAGCGTCTTCGTTTTTGGGCGCGGAAGAATTCGGAATAAAAGAAGGTCTTCCTGTTTTTTGCGGAGCTCCTGATTTTATTTCTGCGCTTGTTGGCACTGCGACTGTAAAGCCATGCATTTTGTGCGACAGGGCTGGCTCTAGCGAAGGTCTTAACTTCTGCACGGCTGTTCCTCTTGAAGGTGAAAAAATCCGTACGCTTCCTTCTGTTGTGCCGGAACTTTGGAACGCTTCTGTTTTGCTTCCTGATTCAGGCTCAAAGTTTGATTCTTTTAAATTGAAAATTGAACGCGAGCTTGGAAAGCAGATTGAATATTCGGCTCTTGTTCAGGAAATAATAGGAAGCGACGGAACAAATGCTTCTTTAGACCAAGGCAAATATCTTATGATTCAGACCGCACTGAATTTAAAAGATGCGATTGGAATTTTAAAAGCTGCCGCTGCAAAAAAAGAAATTCCGTTTCCCGATGAAATGCGAGTTGCAGGCGGTCAGGCAAAAAGCGCGCTTTGGAATCAGATGAAAGCCGATATAACTGGAATGAAAATTTCAGTTCCTTCTTGCCCTGATGCGGAACTTTTGGGAGATGCGGCATTTGCATTTACAGCGTTGAAAGTTTTTCCTAATTTGGTTTGCGCATCTGAATCTTTGTTTTCCAAGACGGAAACTTTTTATCCGCAGAACTATTAAAGGTTTGGGCGCACGTGAAGCTTTATTCAATTCCTAAGAAAATAAAAACTTTTATTTTTGATATTGACGGAACTCTTTACACAAGCCCGGAATTTGTTGCGGAGCAAGTCGATGTTCAGATTCGGCATTACGCGCATATAAACGGCATTTCCGAAGATTCCGCAAGAAGCATGATTGAAGGCTACAGAAAAAAATGGAGCGCGGAACACGGCGGAAAAAAAATCAGCTTGGGAAACACTTTTCCTGCGTTCGGCGTGGATATTGAAACTAGCATAAAGTGGCGCAATGAGCTTTTGCAGCCTGAAAAATTTCTTTCGCCAGATTTGAAGTTGAAAGAGTTTCTTGGGGAATTAAAAAAATCCTTCAACCTGATTTGCGTTACCAACAATCCTGTAAAAGCCGCAAGAAGAACTTTGGCGGCAGTTGGAATTTCAGAGCTTATTCCTGATGTGATTGGACTTGATACTTGCATGAAGTCTAAGCCCGCAAAAGAAATGCTTGAACTTGCCGCGAAAAAAACTTCAAGTGAATTTTGCGAGTGCGTTTCCGTGGGCGACAGATTTGACATAGACATTGCGCTTCCGCTTGAGCTTGGCATGGGCGGAATCCTTGTAGACGGCGCGCAGGATGTTGTAAAAATTCTTGATGAAATAAAATCTATTGACTAAAAAAAATCTTTGCTGTATAAGTTTGAACTCCGAGGTGTTTTATGGCTCAAGAAAAACTTATTGACAAAGTAAACGATACTCCGCTTAGAAAAATCGCTTATCCGCTTGTAATTGAAAATCTTCTTTTTCTTGCATTTTCCAGCATTGATGTTTTTATGCTGTCTGGCTATTCAGACAAGGCGGTTGCGGCCGTTGGTCTTATAACGCAGTACACTTGGTTTCTTCTTGTTTTGCTGCAAGTGATTCCAAACGGCGCGACAATTTCCCTTACAAATTTTTTGGGAGCAGGGCAGACTGAAAAAGCCAAGAAAATTTCCCGGACGGCATTGCAGATGGTGATTGTGTTCGGCTTGTTTTTTGGACTTGCGTTTGCGTTTTTAATTCCGCAGATTCTAAAAAAATACAACATTGACGATGAAGTGCGTTTGTTTGCAAGCCAGTACGCTTTTATTTATTCAGCGTTTTCTGTTTTCAGCGGAATCTCTATCGTTCAGTCTTCTATTTTGAGAAGCTACGGACACACAAAAGACGCGATGGTTGTAAATGCAATTGCAAATTCTTTAAATATTGTGGGAAACGCTCTTGCTTTGTACGGCTGGTTCGGTCTGCCAGTTCTGGGCGTAAAAGGCGTTGCAATTTCCACGGTTGCAAGCCAGTTTGCAGGAGCTGTCATTCTTTCTGTTAGAATCGCTTGCTTAAAAGATTCAAAGTATTCAATAAAAAATCCGTTTAAAATTGTAAAAAGCGAATGGAGGCAGATTCTAAAAATTGGAGTTCCTACCGCAGGCGAAAGTGTTTCCTGGAATTTGTCGCAGCTTGTTATAATGATTATAATCACAACGTTCGGAACAGAAGCAATTGCCGCGTTCACTTATCTTATGACGATTTTGCGCTTTATCTACATGATTGCGATTTCCATAGGAACGGCTTCTCAAATTAAAACCGGACATTATTGTGGCGCGGGACTTCAGCAGACTGCGTACAAAAATGTTTTTTGCTATCAAATTTCTGGAAGCGCGGTGAGCCTTTTTATTGCGACTGTGATTTTTATTTTCCGCCACCAGATGATTGCGTTTTTTACTACGGACGCTGCGATTACTTCTATAATACTTTCTGTAATGCCAGTAACATTTTTCCTGGAGCTTGGGCGTTCCATAAATGTCATTATTATTCCGTGCCTCATGGCTTCTGGCGACATTCACTTTCCTGTTGGAGCCGGAATTTTTTCAAACTGGATGATTTCAACTTTGCTTTCTTATGTCTTTGCGATTGTTTTTGGCTGGGGATTTATTGGAGTTATAATTGCGATGGCGTGCGACGAGCTTTTCCGCGGAATGCTGATGATTTTTAGATGGAAGTCAAAAGTCTGGATGTATAAAAAGGCAGTGTGAAAGTTTTAGATGATGAATGACAAAGCCCGTGCAAAAAATTGCACGGGCTTTCCTTTTAACAACAATATAGATTTACTTTTTCCAAGGGTTTTTGCGGATGAAAGTTTCATCACGTTCGTAGCCTACGGAAATAATGCTTACTGGTGTGCCTGTGAATGCTTCTATGAATTCCACATAAGCACGCGCATTTTTTGGCATTTTCTTGTAGTTTCTGCATTCCTTGAGCGAAGTTTTCCAGCCGGAAAATTTCTGAAGAATCGGCTTTGCGCTGTTAAGCTGGTCGATGTTCGCAGGGAAGTCTGTTACAATTTTTCCGTTTATTTCGTACCCAACACAAGCTTCAATCTGATCCATTGCATCGTAAATATCAAGATGTGTAAGAACAAGGCTGTCCAAGCTGTTTACACGGCAGGCGTAGCGCAACGCAACCAAATCAAGGTAGCCGCATCTTCTGGCTCTTCCTGTTGTAACTCCGTATTCACGTCCTGTGTCGCGCACATACTGACAAAGCTCGCCTTCGCTTGTGGCGTTGAACTCTGTTGGCATCGGACCGTTTCCTACGCGTGTTTCGTAAGCCTTGAAAACTCCAAGAATGTGGTCAAGGTTATGAGGACCGATTCCGCAGCCTGTAGCAGCTCCAGCCGCGCAAGAAGCTCCAGAGCTTACATAAGGATATGTTCCAGAATCAATATCGAGCATTGCGCCCTGCGCGCCTTCAAAGAGAATGTTTTCTTTGCGGAATTCCCACATCTTTTGTGTAAGGTCTACACGCATCTGCAAAAGCTGCTCTTTGTATTTATCAAGATATTCAATGTCTTCTTTTTCAAGGTCAGCAAGTTTTTCTGTCCAGTCCAAGTCTGCAAGGCGGAGTCCGTCGCGGTGAGCTTTTTCACTGTAGGCAATTCCGATTCCGCGTCCAGTTGTTCCGATTGGGCGTTTGCGGGAAGCGTCTCTGTCTTTGTCCATCTGGCGGTATCTTGGAAGAATAAGGTGCGCGCGGTCAGAAATAAATACTCTGCCTTCCCAGTCCACGCCGTTGTCTTTTATCATCTTAAGCTCTTCAAACAAGGCTTCCGGATCAATTACCATTCCTGCTCCAAGAAAAACCTTTTTGTCTGAATAAAGGATTCCGCTTGGAACTTGATGAAGCGCAAATTGTTTTCCATCTACAACAATTGTATGTCCTGCGTTCGGACCTCCTGAATAGCGGACAACATATTTTGCGTCCTTTGCAAGGTAGTCTACAATTTTGCCTTTTCCTTCATCGCCCCACTGAGCGCCAATGATAACAACATTCATTTATAATTCCTCCAAGGCTTTCCGCCTAGAATTTTTAATTTAGTTTCAGCTGTGAATAGAAGTGTTGCGTACTGTAACGTCGTGCGCGCTTCCTTCGCTGATTGTTGTGGATGAAACAAGTGTAAGTTTTGCTTTCTGCTGAAGCTCTGGAATTGAAAGTGCGCCGCAGTTGCACATTGTGTGAATTACCTTGCTCATTGAAAGCGAAACATTGTCGTGCAAGCGTCCGGCATAAGGAACGTAAGAGTCAACGCCTTCTTCAAATGCCATTCCCTTTTTTCCGCCGAGGTCGTAACGCTGCCAGTTGCGCGCCCTGTTGCTTCCTTCGCCCCAGTATTCCTTTACGTAGTTTCCGTTGATGATAAGCTTGTTTGTAGGAGACTCGTCGAATCTTGCAAAGTAGCGTCCGAGCATTACAAAATCCGCGCCCATTGCAAGTGCAAGTGTTATGTGGTAGTCGTGAACGATTCCGCCGTCCGAGCAGATTGGAACGTAGATTCCTGTCTTTGCGTAGTATTCATCGCGCGCTTTTGCAACTTCGATTGTAGCTGTTGCCTGTCCGCGTCCGATTCCTTTTTGCTCGCGTGTAATGCAGATTGAGCCGCCGCCGATTCCGATTTTTACAAAGTCCGCGCCGTTTTCAGCAAGGAACATAAAGCCTTCGCGGTCAACAACGTTTCCAGCTCCAACTTTTACATCTTTGCCGAATTTTTCGTGGATGTCGTGAAGAGCTCTTGATTGCCATTCTGAATATCCTTCGCTTGAATCAAGGCACAAAATATCAACGCCAGCCTTTAAAAGTGCCGGAACTCTTTCCATGTAGTCGCGTGTATTGATTCCTGCACCAACAATGTATCTGTGGTCGCTGTCCATAAGCTCGTTTGGATGGCTTTCGTGGTTGTCAAAGTCTTTTCTGAATACAATTGAAACAAGATGATTTTTGTCATCAATTATAGGAAGTTGATTTACTTTGTGCGCCCAGATTAAGTCGTTTGCCGCGCTTAAAGTGATTCCGTCTTTGCCAGTAACGAGTTTTGCAAATGGCGTCATATATTCGCTTACTTTTGAGTTTGCAGGAACATGGTCAATTCTAAAGTCGCGTTCTGTGATGATTCCTTCAAGCTTTCCGTGCGCAGTTCCGTCGTCTGTTACGGCGATTGTGCTGTGTCCAGTTTGTTCTATTAAAGATACAACTTCTTCAAGAGTCTGATCCGGGCGGATATTTGAGTCGGAAGTTACAAATCCTGCTTTGTATGATTTTACGCGCGCAACCATTGCCGCCTGATTTTCGATTGTCTGCGAGCCGAATATAAAACTGATTCCGCCTTCTTTTGCAAGGGCAATTGCCATTTTGTCATCAGAAACCGACTGCATGACCGCGCTTACCAAAGGAATGTTCATTGAAAGCGAAGGTTTTTCGCCTGATTTTTTGTTGAATCTTACAACTGGTGTTTTCAGTGAAACATTTTCTGGAATGCATTCTGCGGATGTGTAGCCGGGAATTAACAGATACTCACCGAATGTGTGAGACGGTTCTTCGTAAAAGTATGCCATTTTGCCCTCTTGAAATGAAATTAGGCAGCTAAAGTGCCTTTAAAATTTCAGCATATTATATAAAAAACGGCCTGTTCTGTCTATTCTTTAGTTATGGAGGGAGGAAAACCAACTAATTCGTAAGCGTAGTTTTTCCTCCCTCCATGCCACCCTCCTTTCCTTGCAACGCTTAGGGCTGCGCCCTAAGAACCTGCTTGAATTTTTATTTCTCTGAATATGCGGTAAGAAAAAGAAAGCGGCAACAGAGCCGTTTTGAGCGATGGCAAGCGATTGTAAAATCGCGCAGTCCGATTCCATTTACGCTCAACTTGGCGAATTGACGTGCTTTTTCTTATAGCATATTCAGATGTTTGGCATTTTGTGAAGAAGGATGTTTGTTGCAGTAAGAAAAAGTGCGGCTGAATTTTATGTATAGAGGCAGTTCTATACAAACAAATCCCTTGACAATATTGACTGGGGGGGGGTAGGCTTGTTTAAAATTTTTTGCGGAAAAGTTTAAATGTGGCTTTAGTTTTTTTAATATGTCTTTATTAAAAAACGATTTTAAACTAGAATGCAGACAGGCAAAGGCATGGGAAAGCAGAAATTTTCTATAGAGTTTAAACTTGAAGTTGTTGGAAAGTACGAGCCGGGAACATTCGGCTACAAAAGGCTTGCAAAAATGTACGGACTTTCCAGGGACACTGTGCGCAGCTGGGTCTTGAATCCAAAGTTAAATCCTAACAAAAATTCAGAAGAAGAAACTGCGCAATAATTTTTATCCTCTTTGTTTTAGCGCGGAAAGATTTTTTTCCAGCAGAACAAGGCGATTTTTTAGTTCTCGCACTTGGTCAAGGCTTTTCATTATCTTGGACTGCATATAGGTGTCCGCAAGGATTCCGTCGAAAAGAAAATCCGCGAACGTTGCAAATGTCATTGTGTTCATTCTAAAATCCACAGGAATTACAACCTGCCTGAGTTCCGCCTGAAGCTGTTGCAAAAGAAAACTTATCTGGTTCATTATGTCTGCCGCTGTGTTCAGTTTGTAATGCTTTATAAGGTCAACGAAAGTTCCTCCGCCGAACATATCGATAAATCCCCAGTTGCGTGCGCTCTTGAATTTTTTTTCCGCCGCTTCTACAAGTGGAAGTGTTTGCCGTATAAGTGCCAATGCCCGCTCGAGCCTGTTTTTTTCAATTTCGTCCATAGTGTAACTATAAAATAAATAGTAGAAACTTGCAAACTCAGGAAAAGAGGATTTCCGGGCGGAGTCATGCCCTCAGGCATCTTCTTATCGTGTTGCGGGAGACTCCGACGAAATGCGCAATCCGGTTTATGCTCATGCCCCAGCGGTGCATTGCCTTTATCTGGAATTCCGCGCCGTCCAGAAGATGCTCGTTGTTTTGTCTTCCCTTGGGGCGGCCGATATGCACGTTCTGCGCCTTTTTGAGCGCGAGGGCTTCCTTTGTGCGCTGTGAAATCAGGTTGCGCTCGATTTCCGCGCTTAGTCCGAACGCGAATGCAAGTACTTTGGACTGGATGTCGTCTCCGAGTCGGTAGCCGTCCTTTATCGTCCAGATCCGCGCGCCTTTTTCCATAATCAGGTTCAGAATCGACATAATCATAAAAAGGCTTCTGCCAAGGCGCGAAAGCTCGCTGCATATAATCAGGTCGCCTTTTTGGATGTGAGAAAGAAGCCTGCCCAGCTCGCGTTTGTCCGGCGTGAGTGTTCCGCTGATTGTCTCTTCAATCCAGGCTCCGACTTCAAGCGAATTCTTTTTGCAGAACCGCAGAATCTCGAACCGCTGATTCTCGACCGTCTGTTTGTCCGTGCTGACCCGAATGTAACCGTAAACCATAATGAAAAGATAATAAATTTAAGGCGGAAAGGGAATTTCTTGTTAATCTGTGCAGTTTTTGCAAAAAATGGTATATATTATAGATGCGTGGCAAGAAATGAGGTGAAAAATGAATATAAAGTGTCCTAACTGCGGGCAGCTGATTGCGCTGGAGCAGAATGTTTATGATTCGATTGCGAACGATGTGCGGAACGAGCAGTTTGAAATTGAGCTTGAAAAGCGCGCGGCGTCCTTGAGCAAGGAAAAGGAATCGGCGGTTCAGCTTGCGGTCTCAAAGGCGCAGAATGAGAAGGAAAAGGAAATTGCGTCTTTGGAGGCAAAACTTTCAAAACTGTCGGCGGAATTCGAGGCGGAAAAGCAGAAGTCAAGGTCGGAATTTCAGGCTGCGCTGGCGGAAAAAAATCAGCAGATTACGAAAATTTCAGCGGAGCTTGGAGCGGCAAAGGAAAAGTCGCAGTCGGAGCTGAAAATTGCGCTTGCCTCAAAGGAACAGGAAATCGCGCTTTTGAATGAAAAGATTAGTTCCGGCAAACGTGATTCCGAAATTGCAGTGAAATCCGCAGTTCAGGACAAGGAAAAGGAAATCATTCAGCTTAAAAGCGACCTTGCGGTTATGGAAAACAAGTCGAAAAGCGAAGTTTCTTCTATAAAAGAGCAGTTTTCGGCGCAGCTCAAGGCAAAGGACGAGGAAATTGCGTTCTACAAGGACTTCAAGGCGAAGGAATCGACCAAGAGAATCGGCGAGGACTTGGAGCAGTTCTGCCTTACGGAGTTCAACAAGAACCGCGCGCTTGGTTTTCAGAATTCGTATTTTGAAAAGGACAACAAGGTTTCGCGTGCTTCGGGCAGCAAGGGCGACTTTATTTTTAGGGAATCGAGCAGCGACGGCGTGGAATTCATTTCAATTATGTTTGAGATGAAAAATCAGGCTGACGAAACGGCGACCAAGCACAAGAACGAGGATTTTCTGAAGGAGCTGGACAAGGACAGGAACGAGAAGGGCTGCGAGTATGCGGTTCTGGTTTCCATGCTTGAAAGCGATAACGACTACTATAACATGGGAATCGTGGACGTTTCGTACAAGTATCCGAAGATGTACGTGATTCGCCCGCAGTTTTTTATTCCGGTGATTACCTTTCTGCGGAACGCCGCCATGAACACTCTTGAGTCAAAGCGCGAGCTTAGGCGGATTCAAGAGCAGAACATGGACATCACGCATTTTGAGGAGGACTTGAACCGCTTTAAGGACGGATTCAGCCGGAACTACGATTTGGCGAGCCGAAAATTCATGAGCGCGGTCGATCAGATTGACAAGGCGATTTCAAACCTGCAGAAGATGAAGGAGGATTTGCTTAGCTCCGAGAACAACTACCGCCTTGCGAACAACAAACTCGAAGATTTGACCGTGAAAAAACTTGTGAAAAATAATCCCACGATGAAGCAGAAGTTCGACGAACTGAAAGGGGAATGATGAGTGACGGATGTCAGTCTGATATGGGCTGGCAGTTTGCCATTATTTAGGCTGAAAAGATGCCATTGCTGAACTTGATTTCTATGTCATCTTCGGACTTGACCCGAAGATCTTTTGCAGGTGATTGTCGTATCAAGTACGACTATGACAGAGAAAGCGAACCATGACAATGACAAGTTGCTTTATGTCATTCCTGTGCTACGACACAGGAATCACTAACAATACGAGAGACTGTCGGGGTAAACCCGACAATGACAAGTTTACTCGCCGTTTATAACGTGCCGTCGGAACACTTGATTGTTGCCCTAGTAACATTGTTGAGTCCGGTGAGTTTATCATTATAATCATCAATTTTTATTTTTGCCCACTGAGCTTGTGTGCCTTTGTAGTTTACGGTTTTTAGCACGGTGTCTGCAAATGCGGAAGCACCGATGGAAGTCAGGCTTGCAGGAAGCGTTATTGTTTTAAGATTTGAACAATACTCAAAACCACCATCTTCAATACTTTTTACATTGCCAGGAATTACAATTTCTTCAAAGTTATTGTACCCAAAAGCACCTATCCCGATTGTTTCCAAAGAATCCGGCAGAATTAAACCTCTTAGCCTACAGTAAGAAAAAGCTCCTTCTGGAATTTCTGTAAGTTCAGTTGCGGAAAGGTCAAGGCTGAAGAATACATAATAGTTACTTTTATTTGCTACTGTTTTTATCGCTGTTCCTATTTCTTTCTGTTGTTCCGCAGTCAATGTTTTGTCTGTAATTTTTACTGTGTAAATATTCAGATTTGTCCTAGTTCCAGCCTCCAGTCCGGCAATTACAGTTGCTGCATTATCTGCAGTTACGAATTTTCCCCACACGGCATAGAGCGTAACGTCCGCCGCGCCGATTGTATACTCGGAATTGTCATCGTAGGCTATGTTTCCGCCGGAAGTTTTTGCCCAGCCAAGAAAGTCCTTTCCGTCCGTTGTGAATTTATTTGGTGAAAGTTTTTGAGGCTCACCGTAAGTAAAAATCTGCGGATTCATTGTGCCAGTTCCGCCGTTCGCGTCAAAGGTTACGGTGTAGGTTGCTTTTTCATCATCCGAGCCGCCGCTTGAACCGTCGGAACATGAAGTGAACGGAAGCGCGAGGCTAAGAGCAAGAATGCAGGCTAAAATCCAATGGGGGGGGTAGCGAAGCGGAAGTTAATTTTCATCGTATCTCCTGAAAAAAAGACTGCTGAAAACTTAGGTTTCATGGCAGTTTTTTTATATTAAATTATTTGGTGTTTCTACTATTATATAGCATGAAAAGAGAAATATCACGGCAAATGAAGAAAAAAGTAGAGAAATTTGCGGATTTTTGTAAAAAAAGATTGCTGACCGAGTTTGCGTGAGGGATGGTAAGGGCGCAAAGCGGCCACCGCAACGGAGCGTAGCGCAGTGAGGAGGCTGGAGCGATAGCGAAACCCTGAACAGCCCGACCGTTGCGGTAGTTGAGCTTGCCGAAACTAACGCAACGGACACGCCCCAATAATGACACAAGAGATTCTCAACAGAGTTTCTTTCAGAAACATTGCTGATCGAACCGAGGATGACAGGGCGGGACAGGAAGTTTCAATATGTCTAGTTGAGAATCCTACTTTCCCTGCCACAGTCCGGAATTTCGTTCCCAGAAGACACCGCCTCTGTAGCCTTGGATTGACTTGTCGGTTTCCGCTAGGGCAAGGCGTTTTTCCGCCCAAAGGCAGTATTCCTCGTTCTGCTCGATTCCGCAGAAACGCCGGCCGAGTTTTTTTGCCACGACGCTTGCGGTTCCGCTTCCCAAGAAAGGGTCAAAAACAATGTCGCCGGGACGGGAGCTTGCAAGAATCAGCTTTGCGTAAAGTTTTTCAGGCTTTTGCGTCGGATGGTCGGTGTTTTCGGGCATTGACCAAAACGGAACGGAAATGTCATCCCAAAAGTTTGAAGGATATGTAATGCGGAATTTTCCGTCCGTCTCCTCGTTCCAGTCCTTCGGCTTTCCGTCAGCCTTGTACGGCGCAAGAACTTTCCGCTTCATCTTTACGGCTTCAACATCAAAATAATAGCCGTCCGGATTTTTTACGGCAAACCAGATGTCTTCCATTCCGTTCTTCCAGTTTGATTTTGCGCCGCGTCCTTTCTCGCGCTGCCAGGTAATCCGGTTCAGAACTGTAAGTTCCTTTTCAAGCGCACGCTGAAGAGAGGAAGTGCATTTCCAGTCGCCGCACATATAAAGAGATCCATTGGGTTTCAGTTTTTTGCAAACTTGCGGAAACCAAGTCGCAAGATATTCGTCGTAATTTTCTTGAGAGCGCGATGAGAATTTCATTCCGTTGAAATTCTTGGAAAGATTGTACGGCGGATCAATTATAATCAAATCAGCAAAATCGTCCGGCACGAATTCAAGCATCTTCAGAATATCGCCGTTCAATGTGCAGTTCACAATGTCCGTTTCCGCAGAAATATTCGATTCGGTAAGCAGGCGTTTTTTTAGTTCCGCAATCTCCTGCGGCTCAAGCGTCAGTGTCCTGTTGTTCGCCGCGCGTTCTTTTTCTTTCATCAGACTGTCCGTTTTTCAACGCTCCACTTGATTCTCATCAGGACAAAGTCGCGCATATCCTCGTAGAAGTCCATTTTGGGCGGAGTTATGCCGATTTTTTTGAGAGCCTCTTTTATCAGCGGGTTTTTGTAGCAGCTTACGGCGGTTGAGGCGGCGAACATCAGAGTGTCCAGCTGGAGCTTGTATGCTTCGTCGGCGGAAAGCGCGAGCATTGCGGAAAGCTTGTCGCGGAAAACGTAGGCAAATTCATAGTATTTTTTCTTGAATGAGGCGAGGCGGTCAACCGTCACGTTCGTTTCGATAATCGGGTTCAGGTAGGAAACATAGCGCAGGTAGTCCTGATTCGCGTTTAGGATTCCGGCCCAGACTTCCGCAGCCACTTCCGGGGAAAACTTGTTGCCTTCCGGAAATGCTGAATTTAGTGCGTTGAAATATGCCGACATTTTCTGCGCGGAAATCTCAAGGAAAATCTCTTCCTTTGTCGTAACGTATTTGTAAAGATTCGCGCGCGACCAGGTTAGCCTGTCGGCAATCGTCGTGAGCGTGATTTCGGTGTACGGCATCTGCGCAAAAAGCGAGTCCGCTGCTTCCTTTATCTGGTTTAGCCTTTCTTCTTTCTGGTCATCGCTCCGCGCGCGTATGTAATTCTGCATAGCATTAAGAATACCACACGACAAGAATTTGTGCAATAAATGACGCGATGTTGCTAAGAAATGTGGAGATGTCTAATGAATTCTAAGCAAAAATGAGCATAAGCTAAAATTTGCTTTACCGTTTTGTTTGAACTATAAATTTTTGCATCCAATTAGCGTACTAATCAGCAGGCGTTTACTGCACTAATAAGCAAACAGTTAGCGCAGTAACAAACACCTTATTGCTACGCTGATTTTATTTTTCGTCTATCTTGCTTTTTACGACTATAGCTTGATTTTCTTTATCGCGATAAATGTATTCAACATTTATCTTTTCTGCACTCACACCTGCTTTTTGAGATGCTTCCTGAATAACAAGTTCTGTAATTTCTTTATCACTTGCCTTAAGAAGCGTTTTCATTGAAGTTGAATCGTCAAGAGTAAGAGGCTTTTTTGTGCATGAAGTAAAAATTGCAGAAATAACAAAAGCCGAAATTAAAAATTTTATACAGTTTTTCATTTTTCCTCCTAACATTATAAATCTTTAAATGCTTCGTTTAAGGAATCCATTGAGCCAAAAAGTTTGAACTTATATCCGCCTTCAAAGAAAGTAATTTCAATGGCAGCTTCCTCATCGCCTAAAACTATGATTTTGTCTTTTTTATTCACGATTTTAAAAAGTAAATCATCTAAATCAATATTCTCTTCTTTTAGAAGTTCGAGTTCTTCCCACGATTTAAGGGAAACGCTTTCATCATAAACTGTGTCTCCAATCATAGAAACGTAATTGTTTACAATTTTTTTACCATCATCACCAACTGTTACAACAGATAAAACTTCATCACAACTTGTAAGAAAAAGTGCAAATAAGCATGTAAAAAGAAAAAATCTAATTTTCTTTTTCATAAAATCCTCCTAGTGTTCAACAATAGCCATTCAACGAATGGCTTAAAAATATGCTGAAGATTTTACTTTCAACGAAAGTGCGAAAAATGCATCAAACTAACATATTTTTATATTACAAGTCTAAAACAAAATTCTAACATTTTCTACACATTTATTTCCAAGTTTATAAAAAACTGATAATCGCAATAAAGACGTATTTTTCTATGCTTTTCTTACAATAAAATCTTATCAAAATAAAATCCAAATGCTAATCACTTTTTCGCTGTTACTATTGACAGAAGCATAAAGAAGATGTATATTACTATTCATAGAAACAAGCGCAGAACTGCTGCGTTGCAAACTTTATTAATGTCTTTTACAGGAGAAACATTTATGGAAACAAAGAAAATCCCTTACAAAATCTACTTGAACGAAGATGAGATGCCGCAGCAGTGGTACAATATGCGTGCCGACATGAAGAACAAGCCCGCGCCGCTTTTGAATCCGGGAACGCTCAAGCCTTGCACGGCGGAAGAACTGGAGCACGTTTTCTGCAAGGAGCTTGTAAAGCAGGAGCTGAACGAAACCGACCGCTACATTCCGATTCCACAGGAAATTCTGGACTTCTACAAGATGTACCGCCCTTCGCCTTTAACAAGGGCTTACTGCCTTGAAAAGAAGCTCGGAACGCCGGCAAAAATATACTACAAGTTTGAGGGAAACAACACTTCAGGAAGCCACAAGCTAAATTCGGCAATCGCCCAGGCATTCTACGCAAAGGAGCAGGGACTCAAAGGTGTTACTACGGAAACAGGCGCGGGCCAGTGGGGAACCGCGATGTCGATGGCGTGCGCATATCTTGGCTTGGACTGCCGTGTTTATCAGGTTCGTTGCTCCTACGAACAGAAGCCTCAGCGCCGCGAGGTAATCAGAACTTACGGAGGCCATGCAATTCCTTCCCCAAGCATGGAAACTGAAATCGGAAAAAAATTGAACGCTGAATATCCGGGCTGCACAGGCTCTTTGGGCTGCGCGATTTCGGAAGCGGTTGAATACGCCACAAAGCACGACGGATACAGATACGTTTTGGGTTCGGTCTTGAGCCAGGTTCTTCTTCACCAGTCGATAATCGGAATGGAAGCAAAGGCTGCCATGGACAAGTTCGGAATCAAGCCGGATGTTATAATCGGATGCGCAGGCGGCGGCTCCAACTTAGGCGGACTTATAAGCCCGTTCATGGGAGAAAAGCTTCGCGGCGAAAAGGACTACCAGTTCATCGCGGTTGAGCCTGCATCCTGCCCAAGCCTTACACGCGGAGTGTTCGCCTACGACTTCTGCGACACAGGCGAGGTTTGCCCAATGCAGAAAATGTACACGCTCGGCTCACAGTTCATGCCAAGCGCGAACCATGCCGGAGGACTTCGCTACCACGGAATGAGCGCAATCGTAAGCCAGCTCTACCACGACGGCTACATCGAGGCAAGAAGCGTTGAACAGACGGAAGTTTTCAAGGCGGCTGAACTTTTCTGCCGTTCGGAAGGAACTTTGCCAGCTCCAGAATCAAGCCACGCAATCAAAGTTGCAATCGACGAGGCCCTCAAATGCAAGGAAACCGGAGAAGAAAAGACAATCCTTTTCGGACTTACTGGAACCGGCTACTTCGACATGAAAGCCTACGAAGCGTTCAACAACGGCACGATGAGCGACTATATTCCGACCGACGAGGAAATCAAAAAGTCAATTGATTTGATTCCGCGCTTCCCGGGAAACGAATTCTAGGGAACTGAAACTGACTTGAAGTCTATCACTGCCAGAAACGGAACTTGAATTGTTCTGCCCGGCGGTGATTTAGTATTTCACTTTTGCCTGGTTCACGTGCTTTTGTCTGAGCCAGGCGGTTTGCATTTTCTTTCGGTTCTATTTCTTTCTGCGGTACGTTTTATGGAAAATTTTCCCCTCATCCCTTAAAAAAATCCACGAACGCCTTTGCGCTCGGGCTTAGATTTGCGGATTTTTTCCATGCTAATACTGATGTCATCGGGTTGGCTTTTTCAAATGGAACGAATGTCAGCCCGTCGTAATTGTAGATTTTTTCAATGGTGATTGCGGCGGCGTTCTGGAGTTTTACAAGGTGCGTTATGTTTCCCGGCAGGTTGTAAGTTCCGGCGACTGTGATTTTTTCGGCGCAGTCTGAAAGCCATGCGGAAACTTCGCTTCGCATTGTCGTGCGCCACGGAAGATAAAGCGGAATCGTGGTCAAGTCTTGCGGCGTTACGGAGCTTTTTGCGGCAAGAGGATTATCGCTTTTCACAAGAATTCCCCAATGCTCAACCGTTTTTATGCGCACAAAATCGTAGTGGAGAATCTCGACCGGCTCGCTCATCAGCCCAAAGTCCAAAATCCCCTGGTCAAGGCGGAATTTTATGTCGTCGGCAATTGCGCTGTAGATTCTGAAAGTAACTTTGGGGTTCAGTTTTTTGAATTCTGCAAGTTTTTCGGCAAGTTCCCTCATTCCCATATTTTCGCCGCAACCGAACGCAAGCTCGCCCGAAATCTCGTTGCCGCCCTCGGAAAATTCCCGCCGGATTTTGTCCTCAAGAGAGAGAATCTCCTCCGCCCGCCGCTTTAAAAGAAGCCCTGCGTCCGTAAGCACAATGCAGTGGCTCGACCGCACAAAAAGCGTCTGCCCAAGCTCGGCCTCAAGCTGCGCAATCTGGCGCGAAAGAGCAGGCTGGCTCACATTCAGCGACATCGCCGCCTTCGTGAAATTTTCCTCCCTCGCAACCGCCAAAAAATACCGCAAGATTCTAAGTTCCATTTTTCCTCCTGAAAACTGCTGAACTGCAATTAACTATCATATATTGTTGAAAAAGGCATTTTTTTCATTGACGGTTTGCTATGCCACATTTTTCTCGTTGTTTTAATATTAGAATTCAAATATTCTTTACTTAAATTTTTACAGTCCATTTGTTCCGCTGTATTTTGTTCTCTATGGTAATTTTCATAATAAAATCTTGCTGATTTCATATCATTGTTTAAAGTACAAATATTGGCAATCGCAAGCCCGAATCTTAAGTATTTGTTACAGTTGAATTTTTTTGTATATGAAATCATCCAATCTTTTGCAAATTTTATATCTCTTAATTTTCTATAAAATAATATTTCTTCTTTTGCTATATTTGCCAAATTTATTATTTCTTTTCTAAATTGGGTTTCGTTTTTATATTCCACAAACTTACCATATCTAGCGGCAGGCTGTCTTGAAAAATCAAAATATAAAACGTCAGATTGATTATAATCCCACAAAAAAGTTAAACCTATGTTCAGATAAGTTCCTCTATCCCAATTTGAGGGCTGGAATTCTATTACTGTAAAAAAATAGTCATTGTCATCTAAATATAACCTTGAAGTCCCTTTTTGAAAAATGCCAAGCGGGATTAAAATTTCCTTGCAAACTTGTTTTATAATTTTTAAATGAATATTTTTATCTTCCATAAGTCAATAATATCTTTAATGAACTAATATTTTTCCAGCAAACTGCTAAGTTTTAATTTATTGAATATTCCATTCGCTGTTTTTGTCTTTTCTATAAGCGCATTTTCCGTATTCCAAATTTGCTATCTTCTTGACTGATTTGTCAATTTCATATATTTGCTGTAGTGAAATAACTCTTGAATCTTCAATATTATGTTCTTTACCGCAAAGAAACTGCCAACATCCATCATCTGCATCGTGGAAAACATATAATATAGGATTTTTTTCATCAAGAATGTGAGCACAAGTAATAGCCACTGTGCTAGGCTTGTCTTTAAATGGAAATTTTTTAAATAAACTCATTTTTGTACCTAATATTCAAGTTTCTTTTATTTTTGAAAACACAATTTTCTTATCTTTCAGTTTTATTTTCTCAACTTTATAGCCGTAATCCAAGAGTTCTTTTTTGCAGGTTAAAAATGAATGGTCAATCTCAAAACCTGCCGCGTCCTTTATCTGGCTGAAAGACAGTTCCAGTTTTTCTTTATTCGTTTGCTTAAAAATTAAATCTATGTAAATCCATAAATGTTGATATTTGCTCATTGCTTTGCTCCCGGATTTCAGAAATTTTTTTTCAGCTACTTTCCTTCAAACTGTTCCATGCCCTTAATCATCACATCGAGCGAAAGCTCAAAACTTTCTTCTATTGAAATCGGGTTTCCGAACGAGTTGTGAATCACAAGAAGCGAAAATCCTTCCAGAAAAGCGCGGTAAGTTCGCAAAAGATGATTGGCGGCTTCGCGGCTGATTTTAAGCTTGTCGGTCTGGGCAAAAAAGAAGCCGTAAAGTTTTTCGGTCGCCTGAACAAGCTCTGGGCTTTCGTACTTGTTGTACCAGAGCATCGCCTCAAAAACGCCGGGATTTTCAAGCGCATATTTATAGAAGAGACTTGCATACTGGCGCAAAGCCTCGTGCGCATCGTCAGTTTTTATTTCCTCGGAAAGCGGCTCGATTCCGTGCGTCCAGCCGTAAATCATCAGCGACTTCTGGATGTCCTCCTGGCTTTCAATGTGGTTGTAAAGCGACGGCTTTTTTATTCCAAAATGCTCGGCAAGTGTCGTGATTGTAACGTAACTCAAGCCGCGCTCATTCGCAAGCTTGGCCGCCGCCTCAATAACTTTTTCCCTCGTAAGACCCGCACGCGGCATAATTTCCTCCCAAAAAAGGCAAAATGACTAATTTGATTAGTAATTTTATAACGGCAGAGAATTGTTTTGTCAAGGGAAAAACTGTTCAAAAATCTCTACGATAAGTATGTAGGTTGCCGGCGGAAAATGATGTAGACTGCATTCAAGACGTCTTAAATTATTTTTCGAGGTGAATATGAACCAGTATGTTACAGGGGCTGCGGTAAAGCGGCTCCGTGAAAAACAGAAGCTGACCCAAAGCCAGCTTGCGGACTTTTTGGGCGTGAGCGACAGGACGGTTTCAAAATGGGAGACGGGGCGCGGATTTCCCGACATAACTTTTCTTGAGCCGCTTGCGAAAATTCTGAAAGTTTCGGTTGCGGAGCTTTTTTCCGGGACGGAAATTGAAAACGGAAACAGGTCGGCGAATCTTTCAAAGTCGAATTTTTACGTCTGCCCGGTCTGCGGAAATTCGGTTTTCAGCGTTGGAAAGGCTTGCGTAAGCTGCTGCGGAATTCAGCTTCCTCCGCTTGAAGTTGAAAATGAACAGGCGGAAACTGAAAAGCCCGGTTTGTCAGCGGAAAATCCGGCGGAAAATTCTGGAAGTCAGATTTCTGAAAACTTTGAAAATGAATTTAATCCGGCAGAAAATCACAAAATCGATGTGCAGAAAGACGGCGGCGAGATTTTCGTCCGCATGAACCACGAGATGACAAAAACACATTATATTTCCTGGTTCGCCTGCGTTCGCTTGGATTCCGTGGAGTTTGCAAAAATGTACCCGGAGCAGAACGCCGAAGCAAGATTCCGAAACGCCGGAAAATGCAGAATCTACGCCCACTGCATAAAGCACGGACTTTTTGAAGTGAATTTTTGACAGAAAAAAGAAGTTTTGCAGTGAAAGAAATTCCGCAGGGCGATTTTATGTTATTTTGTCTTGCGGGATTTCTCTGTCATTCCCACACTTGATGTTGCGATGTTTGCATAGCAAACTCGGTTTGGAATCTTTTTTTGCTGACCGCAGATGACTTCTGCCTGCGTTAAAATAACGTTTCCCGACCTTACGTAATTTCTTCAAACGTTATTTTGATTTTCCTTGACCGCAAGCAATTTCGCTTAGCGTTATTTTAACGTTTGCCGACCACACGTACTTTCATAAAATATTAAAATAACGTTCTTTGCCAGCAAGCAATTTCTGCTTGCGTTACCGTAACGTTTGCTGTCCGAGTGTAATTTTGCAAAACGTTACTGTAACTTTCATCGTCTGCATGTAATTTCCTAAAACGTTTTATTCAATTTCAGCGGAAAAATTGTCTAGCGTGCTTTCTGTCCATTTGCGGCTTAGCTCTGGATATGTTTCTTCAAGTGAAAGAAAATATGTGAGCGCGGATGGAAAATTTCCTGTGTAATAATAAGATTCGCCAAGATAAAAATTCGCTCTGTCTGTAACTTGCTTGTTTCTGTTTTGCGCAAGGAATTTTTTCAGTGCGTCAATTGAATCTGAATATTTTTTCTTTATAAATGAAGTGCGCAAAATTTCAAATAAAAGATATTCGTCTCCGCCAGCAGGACTGATTAAATCTTCGTCGAAAATATAAACCGGCAAAACTTTTGTCTGCTCTTTTTTTGATTTTAAAAGCGGCTGAATTCTTTTGCGTGAGCTTTCGCTGATTTTAGTTTCCTCAGGCTTTGAGTTTTCGCCAAGAACGTCTACAAGCGGCAAAGGAAGTTCGCGCATTTTGTCTTCGTATTCTTTTTTTGCCTGAGGAGTTTTTTTGATTGAAGGCTGACCAAGATAAATTGCGGCGGAAGCTTTGATTCCTTCAGTTGTTGCATTTACTCCAGGAAGCACAAGCCGCACTTGAGTTTCAGTTTTAAGCGATTTTTTTCCATCGAGCTGCTCGTCATAATAAATTTCGCTGTTGCTTTGAGTTTTTGCGTTTTCTGAAATCATTGTGATTACGGCGTAAAAATATTCGCTTGTGTCTCTTGGAGAATCCGTGTAGGAATCTGTAATTTTTTCCACGGTTGCCAAAGGCTGGCTGAATTCAATTTGACCGTAGCTTGTGAAAGGCTTTTTGTTTCTGTAGATTATAAATGAAGAAATTGAGTCTGTGTCGTTTTTTGGCAGAATCCAGCTTATTGAAATTTTTCCGTTTTCAGCCTGAATTGCATTGATTCCTGTAACAACCGGGCGTTTTGTTTGCGCAAATAAAATCGAGAATGAAAAAATTAAAATTGCCGATGAAAAAAATTTTCTAAATGAATTTGAAATTTCCATGTTTGTATTTTGGACTAAATTCCGCTGATTTTCAAGTATATCTTGCGTTTGGCGCGGTTTGACAATGTCTTGCGTTTGATTTATTCTATTATATGTATGTTTATTTCTGTGATTATAGAGCCGGGCGGACTTGATAGCGGCAAGATGATGGTGGATATTCTTTCCAGATATGGATTTCAGAAAATTCAGCGTTCTTGCTGGGAAAGTTTAAAGCTGAATGAAACCGAGCTTTCCGCCTTGAAAAAAGACTTGGACAGAGTTACTGACTACTACGACAAAATCAGAATTTATCAGTTTCCTTTGAACGGACTTTTTGTTATTACAGAAATGAAACAGAAAAAATGGCGCAAATGCTGCTTTAACGGAACTGCGCGCCCTAAGAATTAAAAAATTTGAGGACAATTATGATTGAAGATTTTCAGGAGCCTATTGCACAGCTGAAGGCAGATGTTTCGGCTGTTTGGGGGCGTCTTTGACGTTGATGACATCAATAAAAAAATAGCTGAAAAAGAAGCTCTTACAACTGCTCCCGGATTTTGGGACGACAATGCCAAGGCTACAAAAATAATGAATGACATTAAGCTTTTAAAGGGCAGAATTGAGCCGTGGCAGGATTTGGTTCAGCGTGTTGATGACCTTGAGGCTTTGTATGAGCTTGGGCTTGAAGAAAATGACAAGAGCATTGAGTCAGAATTAAAAGAGCAGTACGAAAAAGCAAAAGCCGATTATGACCATCAGAGCATTTTGAATCTTCTTAGCGATGAAGTTGACAAGAACGACTGCTATCTTTCTGTTCATGCTGGTGCTGGCGGAACTGAAGCTTGCGACTGGACATTTATGCTTAGCCGTATGTACCAAAGATGGGCGGAACGTCATGGATATAAAGTTGAAGTTCTTTCGCAGGAAGAAGTGGAAGGCGGACTCAAGTCAATCAACATGAAAATTTCAGGGCCTTATGTTTATGGATATACAAAGGGCGAAGCTGGAGTTCACCGCTTGGTTCGCATAAGTCCGTTTGATGCAAATGCAAGGCGGCACACTTCGTTTGCTTCTGTTTATGTTTTTCCAGTTCTTGATGACAGCATAGAAGTTAATATCGACCCGAAAGATTTGCGCGTAGACACTTATCGTTCCGGCGGAAAAGGCGGTCAGCACGTAAACAAAACTGAATCCGCAGTCCGCTTTACTCATATTCCAACCGGAATCGTTGTTGCCTGCGACAGTGAACGCAGCCAGCTTATGAACCGCGCATCTGCAATGAGCATTTTAAAGTCAAGGCTTTACGAATATTATAAGGAAGAACGCGAAAAGGAAAATTCAAAATTCGCAGGTGAAAAAAAGGACATTTCTTTTGGAAGCCAGATTCGCTCTTATGTTTTTCAGCCTTACACAATGGTAAAAGACCACCGCACAAAATATTCAGTTGGAAACATTCAGGGCGTAATGGATGGCGACATCGACGGATTCTTGGACGAATTCCTTTCAGCAAAATGGAAAGATCTTCCTTCTTCATCAGATGACGATGGAGATGATTTGTAGAGATGAATTTTCTCTTTCGGAAATATAAAAGATTTTTTTTTATTTTTTCTCTTTTGTTATTTTTGACAGAGAAATTTTTTTGCGAGTCTTGGATTCTTGCTGCCCAAAAATTTGATTTTGACAGCGGGAAGAATTTGAATCCCGCAGAGCAAGATTTGTCTTCTATAATTCCTCAACTTATAATGGAAAAAATTTCTGAAGGGCTTTCGCGCAATACAACGCCGCAGGAAATGCTGGACAGGTCTTTGAACAATTTGCTTGTTGAGCGTCAGTCTTTGTTTCTTCAGCTTTCAAAGGAAATAAAAACGCGCGATGCAATTTTCCTTTTGTCTGGAAGCAAGAAAAAAATTCAAAAAAAAATCTCAGCTCAAGAAAAAAAAATTGATGAGATAAAAAATCAGATTGACGAGAACTTGGAAAAAACTCATCAGCTTTATGAAGAATTTAAAAATGAAAATTCTTCTCAGGAAGAAAAAACAGAATCTAGTTTTAGTCCGCTTCCGTTCAATCCGTTTAAAAATCTTTTTGTGAAAAAAAATTCTCCGCTTCTTCCGGAGCCTCAAAATGAAAATGTTTCTTTCTATAAAGAAAACGCTTACGAACTTTTTTCTCCTTCCAAGGAAGCTCTTGGTTTTGGAATTGAAAGCCGCAAGTTTGAAAATGAAGTTGTCGCTGCAAAAATAAACGGACTCATAACTGGGCGCATTATTGTCTATGGCGAATATTTTTCAATTTCGTGTGCGCTTTATAATTTTCCGGGGAAAAAAATTCTTGGGCAGGTTACAGAAATTGGTTCGTTAAAGAACTATATTTCCGTTGCAGAAAACGCCGCGAATTATTTTGTTCCGATTATCGTAAACAGTTTTCCTGTTGAAATCCGTTTTGAAATTCAGCCGCCGGAAGTTTTTGAAAATGCGATTGTTTCCGTTGATGGAAATATTTATAAAAATCCGCCGGAAAAAATTTCTGTTACATCTGGAAATCATTCCATAACAATTGAGGCGCAAGGATATATTCCGCGTTCGATAAACTATGATTTTGAAGGCTCTAAAATTTTTAAGCTTCAGGGAAACATGAAACTCAAGTCGGAAGTTTCCGGCTCGATTGAATTGAAAAAAAATTTGGAAAATGGATTTTTATATTCTGGAAGTGATTTACTTTCTGAAATTTCAGATGAAAATTCTTCTGCGGAGATTTTTTTTGATGGCACTCCTGTCATCGGACAATTTAAATCTGCGCAAGATGAAAATGCTTTGTTCTTTTTTTATGTGCCTGAAATTTTGCAGAAAAATCAGGCGCGTCTTTCTGTAAAAGGAAAAACTGTAAATCATTCGGAATATATCGACAAACGGAGAATTGCCGCGTACAGAGCTTATACGGCTTTGGTTCTTTCTGTGCCGTTCACTTTGTATTCAGTTGGAAAAAATAATTCAGTTACAAATGCATACAATCGTGGTTCTTTAAAAGATTATGATGAAGTTTTAAAATGGAGACGCTATGGAACTATTTCCAGCGGAATAACTTTTGCGTGCCTTGGATTTTTTGGCATTGAACTTGCACGTTATCTTATCGCTGCAAATTCTTTGCTTCCTTCGAATGCAAAAGAAATTCCTTCATCTGAAATTTCAAATTCGGCTTGGACTGAAATTCAAGAAGAGTAAATTTTTAGGAGTTAAAAATATGGCGAAGATTTCATTTTCAGAAAAATTAAAAAATCTTTTTGGCGGAAAGAAAAATTTCTCTGAGGATTTTTTTGAAGATTTGACTGACGCTTTGATTGAAGGAGATTTGGGCGCAAAAAACGCAGTTGAAATTGTTGACAACCTTGAATCGTTTTGCAAAAAAGAAAAGAAATTTTCTCCAGAAGAAATTACTGCCGAATTGAAAAATATTTTGCTGAAATTTTTAAAGCCAGTTTCGATTGAACCTTCAAATGGAAAAGTAAATATTTTTATGGTTCTTGGCGTGAATGGCGTTGGAAAAACTACGACAGTTGCAAAAATGGCAAAACTTTATTCCGAAAAAAATGTCAATGTGATTATGGCTGCTGCGGACACTTTTCGTGCGGCGGCGGTTGACCAGCTTTCCATGCACGGAGAAAAACTGAAACTTCGAGTTGTAAAGCATCAGATGGGAAGCGATCCAAGCGCAGTTGTTTTTGACGCAGCGGATGCTTGCAAGGCGAACAATGGCGGACTTGTAATTGCGGACACCGCTGGTCGTCTTCATAACAAAGAAAATCTTGTGAATGAACTTAAAAAAATTGATAGAATCTGCGCTTCAAAATCTGATGAAGGTTGCTATAAAAAAATTCTTGTAATCGATGCGACAACAGGACAGAATGCTGTGAGACAGGCAGAAGTTTTTAATGAAGCTGTTGGAATTGACGCTGTTGTTCTTACAAAATATGATTCAACTGCAAAAGGCGGTGCGCTTGTTTCAATTGGAAAAGATTTAAATATTCCGGTTTTGTTTGTTTGCACTGGAGAAAAATACGAAAATATAGAATCTTTTGATTCTAAAAAATACGTGGATGAATTTGTTGGAACAGAGTGATGTCTTTTTTTGAGGCTTTGTTTTTTTTGTATCTTTTGTTTCCCGTTATAAATGAAAATCAGTTTTTGATTTCGCGTTCAATGAAGGGAAATATTTCTTTTGAAAAAACTGAAGAATTGAAAACTGAACTAAAAGAATTTTTAAATTCAGATGAAATTGATTTTGATTTTTATGAAGAGCCGAAAAAAAATCATTCTGAATTTTATTTAAAAAATTCTCTTGGCAAACTTGTGTTTTTTAAATTCGACAAAGAGCTTTTAAGTGTTTCAAAAGAACTTGAAAATTTTTCCTGCACTTCGGTAAATGAAGAGCAGTTTTCAAGAGTAAAATATGATTCTGATTATAAGCCTGTTGAAAAAATTGTCTGGGAAAATAAAAATACTGTTGCAGATTCAAAAATTATTTTAAAGGAAAACTGGAAATATTCAGACAAATATATTTTTTCAAATAAAGAAGATTTTAAAAATAAAAAAAACTATGAGATTCGATACAACAAAGATTTTCTTCCGCTTTATGTTGTGGAATATTGTTATATTCAAAATCCAGAGTCAACAGAGGAAAATCCTTTGCCAGAAATAAAAACTTTGGTGAAAAAAAATTTATTTTCCTATGACAAACAAAACCGAATTTTGTCTGATGAAGAAATTTCTTATGATGAAAAAAAAGAAGGCAAAGAAATTTACAGAAAAAAAAATATTTATAGTTATACAGATAAAAGTGAAAATGCAGATTTTGAATTTTATGAAAATGGAAATTTAAGATTTTCTATAAACTATGAAAATGATGATGATTTTGTTGAAACTGTATATTTCCCAGATGGAAAATTTATGGAAACAAAATTTATAAATGGCGAAAAAGTAAATTAAAAAAAAATAATGAGGATTAAATTGAAATCAGATTTTAAGTGGATATGTTTTGTTGCCCGCCGCATAAGCAGAATAAATAGCAAAGGTCGCACTGCGGCAGCTTCGTATTTGGCTGCATTGGGAATTGCGCTTGGGGTAATGGCTTTGATTGTTATAATGAGCGTGATGAATGGATTTCAAATGGGATTTATAGATTCTATAATGGAAATTTCATCATACCATGTTCAGGTATCTAAAATTCAAAGTGATTTGTTTGAAAACTGGTGTAGCAAAAATAAAAAAGTTGTTTGCGCTGTTCCATTTTATGAAGCGCAAGGTCTTATGGTTGGAAATTCAGAAAAGCAATGTGCTTCAATTGTTCGGGCCGTTCCAGAAAATATTATGGAAACTGATTTTGGATTTAAAGATAAACTTAAAATCGTTGCAGGAAAATTTAATTTGTCTAGCGCGAATTCAATTGTTGTGGGCAGCACTTTGGCGTACAACTTGAATCTTAGGATTGGAAGCAGAGTAAACATTGCGGCTCTTAGCGGTTCAAGCGATACAAGTTTGCTTTCTACAAATCGTCAGTTTGTTGTAAAAGGAATTTTTTATTGTGGCTATGCGGAAATAAATTCTTCGTTTGCATTTATAAATTTTGATTCTGGAAAAAAGATTCTCGGAAATTCCGCGGAAGAAAAATATGGAATAAAATTAATTTCAGCTTCAAAAGATTCTTCATTTATAAAAGAATTCAAAAATGCTTTTCCGCAGTCTAAGGCAGTTGGCTGGCGCGAATACAACCGAAGCTACTTTGGAGTTCTTCGCATGGAAAAAAACACGCTGTTTGTTATTGTGCTTTTGATTTTTGTTGTTGCTGCGATAAATATTTTTAATTCAATGAAGAAACTTGTTTTGGAACGTAAAAATGAAATTGCGGTTCTTTCTGCGCTTGGAGCTTCTGAAAAAAATGTGCAGAGCATTTTTGTTGTTCAGGGAATTTTCACGGGAACTTTGGGCGGCGTAACAGGACTTCTTCTTGGCGTTTTTATTTCGCTGAATATGAAAACAGTTTTCAATTTGCTTTCTAAAATTCAGTTTGGAATCGAATATTTTTTTACGATGATTTTTAATTCTGGAGCTGAAAAATTTATTTCAGAAAATCCAATGTTTGCAATTTATGCAAGAATTCCTACGAGAATTTTTTTGCATGAAGTTATTTTTATTTTTCTGTTCGGAATTTTTTCAGCGGTTGCGGCAACGTGGCTTGCTAGCCGGAATGTTTTGCGAATGACTGTAACGGAGGTTTTGCGCGATGAGTAATCAGAATATTTTATCAATAAAAGATTTGGAAAAAACTTACAAGACTTCAAGTGAAGAACTTGCAATTTTAAAAAAACTGAACATGGAATTAAAGCAAGGGCAGACTTGTGTGATTGTCGGAAAAAGCGGAAGCGGAAAATCAACTTTGCTGAATATAATCGGCGGCTTGGACAAAGCTACTGGCGGAACTGTTTGCGTTGGCGGAATGATTGTAAGTTCGATGACAGAAAAACAGCTTGTAAAATTCAGGCGTGAATTTCTTGGAATGATATTTCAGTTTCATTATCTTTTAAAAGATTTTACTGCATTGGAAAATGTTTTTCTTCCGGCATTTATGGCTGGCGTTTCTAAAAAAGATGCAATGGAAAAAGCAGAAGAACTTTTGTGCGCTGTCGGTTTAAAAGAAAGAATGTCGCATTTGCCTTCTGAACTTTCTGGCGGCGAGCGGCAAAGAGTTTCTGTTGCAAGAAGTCTTGTAAATAATCCTGAACTGATTTTGGCTGATGAACCTACAGGAAATCTTGATCCTGCAAATGCTGAAGCTGTTGGAAATCTTCTTTTTTCACTTTCAGAAAAATATGGAAAAACTTTAATTCTTGTTACGCATGACATGAACCTTGCTTCAAAAGGTCAGAGAAAATTTTCCATAGAAAACGGACAGCTTCAGGAGCTTGAAATATGACTTTTAGTTCATGCTTGATGTATGCAAAAAAAATATTTTTTTCAAAATCGCAAGGCTCTGATTCTGGAATTGGAAAACGAAGTCTTAGTGGAGCTATTGCTTGCATAGGAATAAGTCTTGTTCCGATGGTTGTTCTGCTTGTTGTTACAAATGGAATGGTTCAGGGAATGACAAGCCGGATGATAAATCTTTTTTCGCGGGATATTTCTGTTTCAGTTTATAAAAATTCTATGTATCTGACTTCATACGAAAATTTTATTTCGGCATCGAAAAAACTTGCGGACATTCAAGGCGTTGAAAAAGTTTTTCCAGAAGTTAGAGGAATGGCTCTTGCTGCTGGAAAAAATTATAGATCCGGCGCATTTGTAAGAGGCGTTCCGCAAGACACTTTTTTGACTGATAAAAATTTTTCTTCGCTTTTTAAAGTTGTTGAAGGAAGCACTGACTTGCCTGATTTTAAAACTGCCGTTATTGGAGAAAAAATTTCAGAGCAGCTTGGAGTTCATGTTGGCGACAATATAAAAATCATAAGCATGAACACAGCAGGAAAAAGATTTGTTCCAAAAGTCGCACAGTTTAAAGTCGGCGGAATAATTTCAAGTGGCTATCAGGAACTTGATGCGCTATGGGTTTTCATTCCAATTGAAGCGGCTTTTACTTCACTTGCAAAATCATCTTGCGAATTTGTTGTTGGAATTGAAACTGAAAATTCTTTTTCCGAAGAACTTTCTTCCATTGCAGAGCGAGTCCAAACCTTTGCATTTCAAGATGAAGGATTTGCTGATTCCAGAATTGAAACTTGGAAAGAAGTCAATGCATCCGAACTTGAAAACTTTGCTTCAACAAAAGCCTTGCTAGTTGTAATCATGGTTATGATTGTGGTTGTCGCAAGCATAAGTGTAAGTTCTTCTGTTTTGATAATTGTAATGGAACGCAAAAAAGAAATTGCGCTTTTAAAATGTGTTGGCGCGTCTCCGAACGGAATTGCGCTTTCGTTTGTTTTAACGGGAGCTTCAATTGGTCTTGCAGGAATCTTGATTGGTGTTCCGATTGGACTTTTAATTTCCGTGAACATAAACGGAATAATCGGCGTGATTGAATCTTGTGTGAATTTTTTTGAAAAACTTTCGCTTGCATTTTCTTTTGGCGATTCTCATGAAATTGCAAAGTTTCATTTGCTTGACCCGGCATATTATCTTCAGGACATTCCGATAGAAATTCCTGTAAAAGAAATTGCTGCGGTTATTTTATGCACGCTTCTTCTTTCCGCCTTGGTTTCTTTGATTCCTTCAGTTAAAGCCGGAAAAGAGAAACCGATTGATACTTTGCGTAAAATGTAATTTATGGTACACTCACTATTTGAAAAACGAGGAAAAGTATGATTTGCGATTTTTGCCATGAACGTGAAGCTGTAATTTTTATGGAACAAACATCAACTGATGGTTCTCGCCGGAAAATAAATATATGCCTCGAATGCGCAATGGAGCGCGGAATTTCTCCAGACCCAAAAAGCATAGAATCTTCAATCGGAAATCTTTTTAGAGAACTTGCAAATGTTTCAAAAAAAATTTCAGAGCGTGAAAATAAACTTTGTCCTGTCTGCGGAACTTCATTAAAAGAAATAACTCGGAATGGAAAAGCTGGCTGCCCGGAATGCTATGCGATTTTTAAAAATGATGTAAGGCATTTTCTTGAAACTAACGGAATAAAAGAAATATTCAAAGGCTCAATGCCGACTCGTCTTTCTTCTGTGCGTTCTGTTTTAAATGACAGAGTTATTCTTCAGAATAAACTGAATATTGCGATTCAAAAAGAAGATTATGAAAAAGCTGCAATGTACAGGGATTATTTAAAGGCTCTTGAAAAAAATGCAGTTTCAGGTTCGGCGGAAATTTCTAGTGGAGAAATCGGCTGATGATGAAAAAATCAAAAGAAGATGTTTCTGGAGCTTGGTATGCTTGTGCGGGACCTGAGCAAGATATTGTTGTTGCAACCAGAGCGACTCTTTCAAGAAATCTTGCAAATTTTCCTTTTCCAGACAAACTGAATGATTCTGAAAGTGAGCGCATTCAGTCTATTGTTTTTGATGCGTTTAATTTTTTAAAGAATGCGGAGGATTTTCAGGCGGTTTCTGTTTGCAAGCTTGATGGCATTGGAAACAAAATAATGCATGAGCGCGGAATTCTTTTCGATTCAAAAGGAAAAAAAACTGGACTTGTTCTTCGCAATGATGGAAAAATTTCTTGCACTGTAAACACTGACGATCATTTGAAAATTTCTTCATTTATTCCAGGACTTGGAATTGAAGCCGCGTCGAATTCAGTTTATGAAATTGACAGAGAGCTTCAAAAAAGAATTCAGTTTGCAGCAAGCTACGAGTTTGGATATTTGACTTATTCAGTTTTAAATTCTGGAAGCGGACTTTCTGTTGTTGTAAAACTTCATCTGCCTGCCTGCTCATTGCTTGGCTCAATTGATTCGATTGTAAAAAATATTTCAGGCGACGGATTTAATTTGCTGGCTTGCTATGGTTCTGGCGGCGGAAATGCTTTGAGCGGCTTTGGAACAAAAGGAACTTCTTTGGGCAGCTATTACATTGTTGTTCCTAAAAGTTCAGCGGGCGGAAGTGAGTTCGATCAGATTGCTTCGATTCAATGCGCTGTTCAGAATATTTTAAAGGAAGAAAGAGCGGCACGAAAAACTTGCAAGGTTCAGCATATAACTGAAATTTCAAACTATGCGCTTCGGTCGCTGGCTTTGGCAAAGAGCAGTTTTTTTATTTCGCTTAGAGAAGCTATCGACATTATAAGCGGAGTAAAGTTTGGCAAGGATATGGGAGTTTTTTCTGGAGTCGAAGAGTCGGAGTTGCACGCTTTGCTTTACAGAGTTCAGGAAGGACATCTTGAATATGTTCTTGACAACGGAAAATTTAAATTTGAAAAAGATATTCAGGACAACCGTCCGCGTAAAATTGAGCGTCTTAGAGCTTTGATTTTGCAGGAAGCTTTTGAAAATATTGAAAAGTGAGGTTCCTATATGTATGAAAATTTTTCTCCTAGGGCACAGCGTATTTTGGTTGCGCTTGCTCAAGACGAAGCTTATTTTTTAGGAAGCCGGCAGATTGAGCCGGAACATATTATACTTGCGCTTTTAAAATCCGCGGAAGGACTTGGATACGTTGTGCTTCAGCAGCTTAGAATAAATGTCCTTACTCTTCAGCTTGCGATTGAACAAAGTTTGCCTTCTCGTTTTCCAGATGCTGAACTAAAGACAATTCCGAATTCTGAACGTACAGAAAGATTTTTGAATCAGGCAGCGTTTGATGCGAAGACAATGCAATGCAATTATGTTGGAACAGAACATCTTTTGTTTGCCGCGGCTACAGAGGAGCGTTCCCTTTTGTGGGCATATTTGAAGCGCGCGGGAATTTCCATCGAGCAAGTAAAAAAAGCGATTGCCGATATTCAGCGGAAAATTCCTTCTTCTGCTGTAAAAGATTCAAAAAATTTTTCAGGCGGAAATTTTGCGCAGGAAACTCCAGTTCCTTTTATGGCAGACGGAAGCGCGCAAAGAAAACAAAAGCAGTCGGGAATTCTTGCGCAGTTTTCAAGAGACTTGACGCAAGATGCAAAGGACGGAAACTTAGATCCTGTTGTTGGCCGTGAAAAAGAAGTTTTGCGAACAATTCAGATTTTAAGCCGCCGCACAAAAAATAATCCGGTTCTTGTTGGAGAGCCGGGCGTTGGAAAAACTGCGATAGCAGAATCTCTTGCGCAGCGCATTGCAAATGGAAAAGTTCCTGCTGACCTTCTTGGAAAAAAACTTCTTCAGCTTGATTTGGCTGCAATGATTGCAGGAACAAAATACCGCGGTGAATTTGAAGAGCGGCTCAAACGTGTGATGAAGGAAATCAAGGAATCAAAAAATATTATTCTTTTTGTTGATGAGCTTCACACTATAATTGGAGCTGGCGGACCAGAAGGCTCAATGGATGCAAGCAACATGATAAAGCCTGCTCTAAGCCGCGGTGAGCTTCAGATGATTGGAGCGACTACGACGAAGGAATACCGAAAATATTTTGAAAAAGATTCCGCGCTTGTAAGAAGATTTCAGACTGTAAAAGTTGAAGAGCCTTCCGAAGACGAAACGCAAAAAATACTTTTGGGACTAAAAAAATATTATGAAGAATTTCATCATGTTGTTTATGAAGATGATGTGATTCCGCTTATTGTAAAATACAGCAAGCGATATATTTCTGAGCGGTTTTTGCCGGATAAAGCGATTGATATTCTTGACGAAGCCGGAGCTGCAAAAAAATTGCAGGAAGATGTTCGCCCGGAAGAACTGGACAAACTTGAATCGGAATACGCAAGATACAACGAGCAGAAGCGTGAACTTGTTGCTTCACAGGAATATGAAAAAGCCGCGTATATCAGAGACCACATAAATTTGCTGCGCTCAAGAATCGACGATTTAAACCGCAAATGGAAATCTTCTGACGCTGCAAAAAAACGCCGTGTCTGCGCGGAAGATGTCTGCAGGATTATAAGTGAAATTTCTGGAATCGATGTTTCAAAACTGGATGAAGGAAAATCTGGCAGGCTTTTGAATATGGAAAAAATTCTGCATGAAGAAGTTGTGGGACAAGATAAAGCTGTTGCTTCAATTTGCAGCGCAGTCCGCAGAAGCAAGGCCGGCATTTCTTCACATAAGCGTCCTGTAGGCTCTTTTATTTTTCTTGGTCCTACTGGCGTTGGAAAAACTCAGCTTGCAAAGTCGCTTGCAAAATTTCTTTTTGGAACGGAAGAAGCTTTGATTCGTGTGGACATGAGCGACTACATGGAAAAGCAAAACGCATCTCGTCTTGTGGGCGCGCCTCCGGGATACATCGGCTATGAAGAAGGCGGATTGCTTACGGAACAAGTTCGGCAGCATCCATATTCAGTTGTGCTTCTTGATGAAATTGAAAAAGCTCACCATGACATTTACAATCTTTTGCTTCAGCTTCTTGAAGAGGGCGAATTAAAAGATAACCTTGGTCATACCGTGAGCTTCAAAAATACAGTTATCATTATGACCAGCAATGCGGGTGCAAGAGAAATTACTGCGGAAAGCAAAATGGGATTTTCCACAGCAAAAGAAGGAATTGTTCCGTACAGCGAAATAAAATCCAGCGCAATGGAAGAGCTCAAAAAAATTATGTCGCCTGAACTTCTTAACCGAATTGACGATGTGATAGTTTTTGATGCGCTTTCAAAAAAACAAATTGCCTCCATACTCGAAATTCAAATTAAAGAACTTGAAGAGCGTCTTGCTGAAAAATCAATTTCACTTGCGCTTAAACCTAAAGCCAAAGAATATCTTGTGGAACACGGCTACGAACCTTCAATGGGAGCGCGCCCGATGCGCCGTTTGCTTCAAAAAGAAATTGAAGATCCGCTTGCAAATCTTCTTTTGCAAAATGAAAGTGCGGAAGGCGAAACAGTTTCCGTGGATTGCATTGACGGAACTGTTTCATTAAAACTCAGCAAGAAAAAAAAGAGAGCAGCAGTTACAAATAAAAAGCAGGAGTTTTCAGCAAAAGAAGCAAATCAACTTTCATAAAAAAACGAGGATAAAAAATGTTTTCAGATTTTGGAAAAAAACTTACGGGAGAGTCTGGAATTTTGCAATTGATGGAAGACTTGGGCGCGCCTCTTCCTGAAGGAAAAAAACTTTGCGCGCTTGGAGGAGGAAATCCTGCGCAGATTCCAGAACTTGAAAAAATGTACCGCGCCGAAATGGAACGCATAATGAAAGACGGCCGTGCGTTTGAAGATTTGATTGGAAGGTATGACGGTCCGCAGGGAAGAAATGCGTTTATAAATTCTGTCGCAACTTTTTTTTCAAAAAATTTCGGATGGGATGTAAAGCCAGAAAATATCGCAGTGTGCAACGGAAGCCAGAGCGCGTGCTTTTATCTTTTCAATCTTCTTTCCGGAACATTCACTTCGCCAGATGGAAAAAAATCCAAAAAGAAAATTCTTTTTCCGCTTGTGCCGGAATATGTGGGCTATGCGGATCAGGGAATTGAAAGCGAAACTTTTGAAAGCATTCCTTCACGCTTTGAAGAATACAGCGACAACACTTTTAAATATTTTGTAGATTTTGAAAAACTTGAAGAACGTCTTAACAAGGACAATAGCATTGCCGCTCTTTGCGTAAGCCGTCCCACAAATCCAACCGGCAACGTTCTTACTGATGAAGAAGTTACGCGGATGTCTGAGCTTGCAAAAGAACATTCTATTCCGCTGATTATTGACAACGCCTATGGACTTCCGTGGCCGCACATAATTTTCAATGACGCAAAACCTTTCTGGAATGAAAATGTAATTCTTAGCATGAGCCTTTCAAAAATCGGTCTTCCGAGTTTGCGCACTGGAATTATAATTGCAAGAAAAGAAATTGTTACAGCTCTTTCAAATTTGAATTCTATAATTGCACTTTCTTCGGGAAGTCTTGGCCAGGCGATTGCTTCTAATCTAATCGAAAGCGGAAAACTGATTGGAGCCGCTTCAAACTTTGTGCGTCCGTATTACGAAAAGAAAAATAAATTTGCCCAGAGCCTTGTGCATAAATATTTTGCGGGAACTGATTACGCCATTCATAAAGGCGAAGGCTCGATTTTCCTTTGGATTTTAATGCGAAATCTAAAAATCACAACGAAGGAGCTTTACAAAAAACTTAAAGAGCAGGGCGTTGTCGTTGTTCCGGGCGAATATTTTTTCTTTGGAAATGGAGGCGCATTTAAAAATCATCCGCATTATTCAAAGTGCATAAGGATAAATTATGCGCGTCCAGATGACGAACTTGAAGACGGAATCAGAATCATTGCAGAAACCTACAAGGCAAATTCATAAAGGCAAGCAAATGAAAAAATTCATAGTTCGCCTCTCATTTTTTCTGCAAATTCCTGTTGGCTGTATCACCAAAAAATTTGCAAAGATTAAAGAGAAACTTTTTGGTTTTTAAGACTGAAAAGAAAGTTTGAACTATTTATCTGATTTTTGAAAAAACAAAAAGGAAGCCGGAGCTTCCTTTTATCATCTTGTCTATACACATTCCTAAGAATGTATAAGCATTTTGCGGAATCTTAAAGATCCTTGTTAGCAGGTTGACTAGAAAAATTAATCAGTGAGATTATTTTATAATAATAAAACATGATTTGTCAAATGATTTCTAACAAAATAATTGCTCCCATTTAATAAGCCGTGATATAATTTTAGCTGGAGATTATAATGAAATATCGTTTAGGGCTTGATTTAGGAACAAATTCGATTGGCTGGGCTGTTTATTCTCTTGATGAAGATAATGAGCCTGAAAAACTTGAAGACCTCGGCGTAAGAATTTTTTCAGATGGACGAAATCCAAAATCAAAAGAGCCGCTTGCTGTTGAGAGAAGAACTGCGCGCGGGCAACGCAGGATAATTTATAGAAGAAAACTTCGTAGAAGAGAAACTTTCCGGCTTTTGCAAAAACAAGGGCTTCTTCCTGCTGAAAAAGAAGAAGCGCAGTCGTTAAAGATTATGAATCCTTACGAGCTTCGCATAAAAGCTCTTGATGAAAAACTTGAGCCGTTTGAGCTTGGACGCGTTTTGTTCAATCTTTCTGTGCGTCGAGGATTTAAAAGCAACCGCAAAGACGCTTCTCAGGAAGAAACAAAAGAAAACTCAAAATCTGAAAAACTGACGCAGGCAGACAAATGCTCGAATCTTTCAAATGCAATAAAAAATTCAGGCTGCAGAACGCTTGGGGAATTTCTTTGGAAAAACAAGGAAATCAACGGCGGAACTCGTTTTGCCCCAAACAGAATGGATTATTATCCTGTGCGACAACTCTATATAGAAGAATTCAATTTAATACGGCAAAAACAAGAGTCATTTTATCCTGATATTTACTGGGAAGAAATCTACGATAAGATTTTCTTTCAGCGACCGCTAAAAGTTCAAGAACGCGGAAAGTGCCAGTATATGCCGGAAAAAGAAAGAACGTTTAAGGCGATGCCTTGCGCGCAGAAAATCCGCATTTTACAGGACGTTTTTAATCTAACTTTTATTGCAGAGGGAAAATCAAAAAAACTTCTTCCCGAATGGCAGGACGAAATTATAAAGCTTCTTGACTCAAAAGAAAAAATAACTTTTAAGGAAATTCGCAAAAAACTTGGTCTTGATGAAAATATCACTTTCAACCTTGAATCTGAGGCACGCGACTTTTTGCAGGGAAACTTGACCGCTGTAAAGCTCCGAAGCAAAAATCGTTTTGGTGAAATTTGGGATTCTTTAAGACTTGAAGAGCAAGACAATATAGTTGAGTGTCTGATAACAGCACAGGAAGATTCCGATGTTCAAAAAATGCTTGAAAAATATGATTTGGCTCCTGAGCAGAAAAATTTTATCACAAAACTTGTTCTTCCAAGCGGCACAACGAGTTTTTGCCGTGAATTCTCTGAAAACGTTGTGAATAAAATCAAAGAAAATGCGGAAATTTTTGCAGATTCAGATGAACGCACAGAA
Organism: uncultured Treponema sp.; assembly: GCF_934725225.1. NCBI lineage: Bacteria > Pseudomonadati > Spirochaetota > Spirochaetia > Treponematales > Treponemataceae > Treponema > uncultured Treponema sp. The sequence continues at coordinate 72,898 of NZ_CAKVAM010000006.1, read as the reverse complement.
CGCTGCCAGATTCACAATGTAATTCAGGAGCTTGGATATAGTTACGCAACTCAGGCTGTGGAAAAATGCGAGGAGCTTCCTTATTACGGAAAAGTTCTTTCCGGCTCAACGATGGGAGCAAAGTCAAATCCTAAAAATGACGAGGAACGCTTTGGTAAAATAAGCAATCCGACTGTTCATATTGCACTTAATCAGACACGCGTTGTTGTGAACGCGCTTATAAAAGAATACGGAAAGCCAGCACAAGTTGTAATAGAAGTAAGCCGGGAGCTCAAAGCGAGCCGTGAAGCAAAAGAAAAAATGCAGCAAAAAATTACGGCAAATCAAAAACAGAACGAGATTCTAAATAAGAAAATAAAGGACGCAAATTCTCATGTCCAGTTTCCAAACAGAACTGACCGTCTAAAATACAAGCTTTGGGAAGAGCTTGACCCGGAAAATGCACTGAACAGAAGATGTATTTATTGCGGAAAGCAAATTTCCGGCGCAGATATTTTCAATGACAATACAGTTCAAATTGAGCATATTCTTCCATTCGGACGCACTTTGTGGGATTCTGAACATAACAAGACTGTTGCCCATACAAAATGCAACGCGTTCAAAGGCGAAAAATCTCCTTACGAGGCTTTCTTTAATAATCCGAAAGACCACAACTGGAATGAAATCCTTGAAAGAGCTTCGCATTTAAAAGACCCGCAGAAACGGCGGCTTTTCTCTGAAAACGCGATGGAAACTTTTGAGAAAGAAAGCGGATTTATTTCGCGCCAGCTTACTGACAACGCTTATCTTTCAAAAATGGCGTTGAAATATTTGAAGTGCGTTGTTGAAAAAAACTCTAATGTTTGGGCTGTGAGCGGCGGAATGACAAAACTTTTGCGCGACAAATGGCAAATCGATTCGATTCTGAAAAGAAAAATCGGAGACAAAGAGATTGCGCATTTTGAGCTGAAAGACGAGCAGATTGGAACTTACAAAAAGAACCGCTACGACCACCGCCATCATGCTCTTGACGCAAGCGTAATCGCGCTAATTGACCGCTCAATGGTTCAGCAAATTTCACGTCTTAATCACTTTGGAAAGAAAAACAAAATTGAAGTTCCGCAAATGCCAGTTTCAAGGCTTGAACTTATCGAAAAGACAAAAAATATCGTCGTGAGTTTTAAGCCTGACCACGGCGCACAGGGAAAACTTTCAAAAGAAACGCTTCTTGGAAAAATAAAAAGGGCAGAGCAGGTTGCAATCTCAAAGATTCGGAAAGATGATATTGCTTCCATAAAAAACGAAAAAGTCCGCGCTGAGTTTGAAAAAATGATTGCAGAGCTTAAGGATATTAAAAAAGTTCAAAAGGAGCTTAAAGAACTTTATCCTGTTGTTTGGGTTTTCAAGGAGTATTATGTTTGTAAGGAAAATATTCTGGGACTAAAAGAAAAGGATTTTGATTCTATAATCGACAAGAAAATTCAAAAACAGCTTCGAGAATTTACGGAATCGTACAAATCTGAAAAAATCGAAGATGTAATGCAGAAATTCAGTGAACAGACAAAAATCAAAAAAGTCCGCTGCATCAACCGTGTTCAAACTCCGATTGAGATTAAAAATAAAGATGGCACAATGCGCTATCTTTGTCCTAATGGTTATGTGTGTGTTGTTATTTGGAAAGTACCTAATGGTAGCAAATATAAATATGAGGGACAGTTTTTTAGAGGAGACCAAGTGGATTCTAATAATAAGCCTAAAAAGGAGTTGTTAAAAAGACCTCATCCTGCTGCAAAGAAAATAGAACTTCTTTATAAAGATGATTATTTAGAATTGACTTATAAAGGATGTTTTTATAAAGCAAGAATTGCGAAGTTACAGAAAGAGCATAAAGCTTTAGATGTAAGACCAATATTTTCAAGCTCAGAAAAGAATTGTAAAGATTGGTTGGTAGCTACTCAAGATAATATGACAGAAAATTTGTGGGCTGAACTTTCTGGTAATACTGAAAAGTCGATTAATGTATTGTTTAATGATTTTGAAGCCCGCTCAATAACTGTAAATCCTATAGGTCGCGTATTCCGAAAAAAATAATATAGAGAACTTTGTTCAGTATACCGATAAATAAAGTATGCTGAACAGAATACTAGAGATTTGTGAAGACAATCGCTATGTTTCTCTGAACCGTGGGTTTGTGGTTATCCAGCATGGAACTGAAACTTTAGGTCAAGTTCCACTGGATGATGTTTCTGTTCTTTTGCTTTCTGCACAGGGAATTACGCTCAGCAAAAATATTCTTAACGCTCTTTCTGAACGGGGCTGCATAACAGTTCTGTGCGGAAAGAATTTTATTCCGCAGAGCATGGTTCTGCCTGTCGCAAATCATTGTCTTTTTACAAAAATTATAAAAAATCAGATAAATGCTTCCGAGCCGTTAAGAAAAAGAATTTGGCAGCAGATTGTAATCAGGAAAATTGAAAATCAGGCGAAAGTCTTAAAATTATACGAAAAAGATTATTCTCTTGTTGAAAAGATTTCAAAACTTGTAAAGTCTGGAGACATCGACAACCGGGAAGCTTATGCTGCAAAAATGTACTGGAGCGCTTTGTTTGGAAAAGAGTTCCGGCGTGACCGAAATGAAGAAGGGATAAATTCATTATTGAACTACGGATATGCGGTTATGCGAGCTGCAATGGCAAGAGCAGTCTGCGCTTCTGGGCTTATTCCGGCTTTAGGTGTGAACCACAGCAACAATTTGAATCAGTTTTGCCTTGCCGATGATTTTTTTGAAATCTACCGTCCTTTGGTGGATTCTGTTGTTTATAAAATGTGCTTGGAGGATGAACAGGAGCTTACACCAAAAAATAAAAAATGGCTTACGGATTCTTTATGGCTAAAAGTCCGTACTACAGAAGGCTATGCTCCGGCGTTTCAGAGCATGCAGTATATGACGGCTTCTTATGTTCATGCATTGGAAGATAAAAATCCTAACATTGAACTTCCTGTCTGGGAGCAAGGTGAAAAAGATGAAGAGTCTTGAATTGAACAGGTATGAGCTTATGTGGATGATGGTTTTATTTGATTTACCGGTAATCGAAAAGAAAGAGCGGAAGGCTGCGACTGATTTTAGGAATTTTCTTTTAGACAATGGATTTTCTATGGTTCAGTATTCGATTTATACAAAGCTTTTTTCTGGGAAAGATGCCTGCGAAAAATATTATAAACTGATTGTAAACAACTTGCCTCCAGATGGAAAAGTTGATATTCTTACAATAACAGATAGACAATATTCCAATATAATAAGTTATTCATCTGGAAATAAAATTGAAAAAAAAGTACCTGAACAACTCATGTTATTTTAATTTTTCCTCAAAAAAAAATACATCCAATGTACTCTATTTCTTTATCTCGAAAAGAATTACATTGGATGTATTATAACTGATTAATTTTCCAAGTCAACCTGCAACAGGATTACTTCCTTTCTGCTCTTCCGTTTGATTATAACTGATTAATTTTCCAAGTCAACCTGCAACATCTTGCTAACAATGGCTTCAATCTGTCTTATTATAACTGATTAATTTTCCAAGTCAACCTGCAACTAATTTTTTTTACGATATTGATTTGTTCATATTATAACTGATTAATTTTCCAAGTCAACCTGCAACGGACACTACGAAACTGATGAACATGGATATATTATAACTGATTAATTTTCCAAGTCAACCTGCAACAATAACCGAACGCCACTATACCCGACAGATATTATAACTGATTAATTTTCCAAGTCAACCTGCAACACCGTTCATGTAACGGTCGTAAAGATATAAATTATAACTGATTAATTTTCCAAGTCAACCTGCAACTCTGTTGGTTCTGGACTTGCTGTTGGTTCTATTATAACTGATTAATTTTCCAAGTCAACCTGCAACTGTTCTTATTGATTTTCCACGTAGTTTTGCGCGTAGTCGATTACACATTCAATTTTTCCTGTCTTTTTGTTTTCTGCGAATCCTACGCCAGCGGAGCTGAAAGTCTTATTCATAAGGTTTGTTCTGTGCCCGCGCGAGGAAACTCCGTCGTCAATTAAGAGTTGCAATACAGTGCTTCTTGCAGTGCTCATGCCGTAGGATATGTTTTCACCCCATCCCATAAACGAGCCGTATTTTCCCATGTTCTGAAATGGATTTGTGCCGTCAGTTCTGGTGTGCCCAAACTCATTGGTGAGAACTTGGCTTTCCGCATGTTCTTTTGCCGCCTTCGTAAGACCTTTAGACGGACGTAGAGGAGAACGCGGCGTTTGCTTGTACATATATTCTATGCACTCCTTTACAACTGCTGCGCCCTCACGTGTTAGAAATCTTTTGCCTTGTGAATTTCCTGTTCCTTTTTCGATATATATGTTTCCGTCGAAATTTTTCAGCCTTGGAACAATATATAAATCAGCGTATTGCTTCGGATTTGTTCTTGCCTTGTTCATTTCCAGAATTACATTTTTTTCAAAATCGCTCAGGTAATTAACATTTCTTGCGGTGTCCAGCGATTTAATGTTCCACAAAGAATTTTTGCTTTTTGCCTTGGAGTTTGCAGTGTTGCTGGAGTTTTGTTTGCTTTTGGCATTGCCTTGCGTTTTTTGCTGAACTCTTTTTTTGCTCGGAGCATTGTTAGTTTTTCTTGTGGTAGAAGTCGAATTTGCAGGCTTCGTTTTTTTTGGAGCGGAAGACTGACAGAACAAAAATGCGGAAATAAAAATTGTAAATAAAGCAAAAAGAAATCGCTTCTTCATAATAACCTCGGTTGTTTTTTAATCAGCTTTTATGTTGCAAGGCTGCGGATTTTACTCTTACGCTGAACGCTGGCACTTCTTTTGTTTCAAAAGTTTTTGGGTATCTTGCAAGTTCCGCGCGGAGTTTTGTTCCAAACGGAAGCTTTGCGCCCATTTTATATTCAATTGATTTTCCAAGCTGAGCAACAAGAACCCAGCCGTCATCGTCTTTTCGGCAGCTGGAAATTCCTTCTATGATGAGTTTTTCAGGCAAAATAAAAGGCTGAGTTGCCATTTCAAATGTGCTTCTGACTCCCGGTTTGTAGTGAACTTGAAATGTTTGTTCCGGCGCATCTATTTTTGTAAAGATTGATTTTATCTGCTGAGAAACGCGTTCATCAAGAAGACTTGAAATGCTGATTGCCTTGTCTGCGGTTTCAAGCAAATTCTGCGAAGCTCTTGTAATTGAAATTGGCGTTTTAAAATCGTAATAGATAACGAAAACTCGCACGCCTTCCGCCTTCAATCCTGAAACAAGAACTGAAAGGTCGCCGTCGCCCGCATAAAGAACAAGCGTATCGAACCGTTCATCGCGGCTTTTTGTGTAGAATTCTTTTGCCGTATTGAAAACGATTGTTGTGTCCACAGCCTCTTCTTTTAATGTTGGAAGTCTTCCGTTTGAACTTTCCTGAGAGCGCAAGTTGAATGTGTTGCGCTGAAATCCGGCTTCGTCCAGTGCCCTGTAAAATTTTTGGTTTTCACGGTCGAATTCTGCGTTTGTTCCCATGAACACTTTTTTGTCAGAGAACACGCATCTTTTTCCAGTTTCCGCTTCAATAAGAGAAGCCGTGTATTCTGTGAGTGCCGCAAAATTTATTGAGTAGTAATTTCCGTCAATTCCGTCTTGCGCCAAATGTGAAAAGCCTTTTCTTGTATAATTTCCGTCTATAACGAAACAGGCTCTTGCGATGTCTTCCATGATATATCCTCCGTATATTTTTATTCCGTGTATATTGCTTAGAGTAACTTTCAAAAGTTAGATAAGTTTTGAAGCTGGCTTTTTAGGCATTATACACTTAAGATTTCCTTCCCTGATTCGCATATTTTTTATGCAAGGTTTATATAAAAAATATAAAAAAGTTCCGCGGACTTTGCAAGCGTTTCAAAAAAATAAGCTGAAAATATCTTCGGGCGTTACCCCCGAAGAATTTAGAGTTAACTTATTTTGTTTTTATAAACCCTGCAATCGCAATAATCCAGCCGGCAATTATCATGTAGAATCCAAATGTCGCGTGCTTTAAAAATTCTTTTCCGACAAGACGTGAAAGCGCGCTGTTGTTCATTTGCACTACAAGAATTATTCCGCCCAAAATGCTTGCTGCGAGGGCAATCAGCTTAAAGAGCTTTACGTTTTTTACTTTGACAAAACAAAGAACTGCTCCTGCAACAGCTCCGATAAAAATCAAAAGAATTCCTGTGCTTATTACAGAAGAATCTTTTGAAATAAGGCTGAATCCGTTTGCTGTCTGCCCAAGAGCCTTGAACAGCGGACACAAAAATCCAATGGCGCAAATTGCCATTCCTGCCAAATAAAGATGCTGGACAATTCCAACGTTCTTCTTTCCCATAATTTTCCTCCTGTTAGGAATTTTGTAAATGATTAAAATGCTAGAATTTTTCTAGTTTGTACTTGCGGCTTCCTAGTCCGATTTTTTCGCCGTGGATTAACGACATATCCCAGACTGATTCGGGCGTGGAATCTTTCCAAAGGTCTTTTGTTGGCTTGAGTCCTTTTTTTATGTTGTCTGCAATTTGCGAATTTTCAAATCTTGCGGCTTGGCAGCATAAGTCCGAGCAGGCTTGATCCAGCGCAACCGGGTCAAAACTTGCAGCCATTCCGAGGTTTGGAATAAGTGGCGCGTCATTGAAGGCATGGCAGTCGCACCAAGGGCTTACATCGCGGATTATGTTTATGTGGAAGCAAGGTCTTCCGTGGCATACCGCCTGAGTGTATTCAGCCATTTTGCAGTCAAGGTCCTCGTTTGCGTTCCAGTTCGGATTGTAGATTGCATCAAAATTGCAGGCTCCAATACATCTTCCGCAGCCTTTGCAAAGCTCCTGATTTATAAATGCTTTTTTGTTTTCATAAGTGATTGCGTCAGAACCGCATTCCTTTGAGCACAAACGGCAGCCTCTGCAGGCTTCCTGATTTACTTGCGGTTTTCCTGTGTTGTGCTGATCCATTTTTCCAGCGCGGCTTCCGCAGCCCATTCCTATGTTTTTTATTGCTCCACCGAATCCAGTTGCCTCGTGTCCTTTAAAATGCGAAAGGCTTATAAAAACATCAGCGTCCATTACGGCTCTTCCGATGTGGGCAACTTTGCAGTATTCTCCGTTTACAATAGGAACGTCCACTTCGTCTGTGCCTTTCAGTCCGTCTCCGATTATTATCTGGCAGCCAGTTGTCGCTGGAGAAAATCCGTGCTTTTGCGCGCAGTCAAGATGGTCAAGGGCATTTTTTCTGTAGCCTGGATACAAAGTGTTGCAGTCCGTAAGAAATGGTTTTCCGCCAAGTTCTTTTACAAGTTCTGCAACGGCTCTTGCGTAATCCGGGCGCAGGAATGAAAGGTTTCCGTCCTCTCCGAAGTGAAGCTTTATAGCGGTGAATTTTCCGTGGAAATCAATCTGCTCAATTCCGGCTTTCTTGCAAAGTTTTTTCAGTTTTGCCTCAATTCCGCCGTCCTGAGTTACACGGAAATCTGTAAAAAAAACTTTTGATTCTTTTTCCATAATTTTCCTCGCTTTGTTTTGTGTGTTGTATGGTTTTATTTATTATATTGAATATCGGCTTTTTATAAAAACAGTCATTTTAGTGTCATTCCCGTGCTACGACACGGGAATCTTCTGCAAAGTTACAATAGATTATCAACCGAGTTTCTTTCAGAAACATCGCAGGGTCAAGCCCGGTAATGACATTAAATTATAAAATTCAAAATTGAATCTTTTTTGCGCTGAAATTCTCCTTATCTGATTTTAAAGAATATTCCGAGCATTGCGACAGTTATTAAAAGCTGAATTATCATAAACTTGATAAGCACTTGTGTTGGCGACCAGCCTTTGTTTTTTCTCATGTGGTCGTGCAGCGGAAATCTTACTGTTTCAAAAATCGAAATATGGAAGAATCTTTTGAGCGCGACTTTTAAAAGACCTACGCCGCCGTTTACAAAAATAATTGAAGAAGTTGCAAGGAATAAAAATGGGTTTCCGCTTACCATTACGCAAACGCCGATAAAAAATCCCAGCGCGCGTGAGCCTGCGTCTCCCATAAGAACTGAACTTGGAAACGCATTGTGCCACAAATAGCCCATAAGAACTCCGGCAAGGCAGAATGTTATTATTGCCCAGGAAGCTCCGTCTTTTAAATGCGGAACAAGAAGATAAGTTGAAATATCAACGTGTCCAAGCACGATATAAAAAAGCGCGCCCATTGTCAAAAGTGCAATCAGAACCAAAGTTGAGCTTAATCCGTCTACTCCGTCTGTGCAGTTTGTTGTGTTTACAGACATCCAAAGCATGATTACGGTTATTGCAACATAAAGCCAGCACGGAATATGAATCGTAGTTGAAAAAAATGGAAACCAGAATCTAAGCCTTCCGTCTGGAGAAGTCTGAGAAAGATAATGCATTAAAAGGAATGCCGCCGCCACTGCAATTACAAAATCCAAAAAAGCCTTTCTGTATTCTCCCCAGCCTTTTAAGCTTCTGTCGTCCAAAAATCCTGTGAGCATCATAAGCCAAGTAAGCGCAAGGATTCCAGACTGAAGATAATCCAGCGGAACAATTATAAAGCAGAGTATTACAAAGATTGTTATGAACACAACTCCGGAACCTGTCGGCTTTCCTTTTGCAGCTTCTTTTGTCAGTGTGAATTCTCTTCCTCTGTCGCTTGGAAGATATTTGTAGAATTTCGGAATTAATACTTTGGAAAGAAAAAATCCTGTGTAAAGCGCAAGTGCAATCAGAACTGTATATGACTGAAAAAGCCTAGCCGGTCCCCAAAAGTTTTTCAGCAAGCCGCCAAGATAGTAAATCAAAGTAAGACCCCTTTTATTGTAATTTTGTAATAATATCATAAAAGCATTCAGCGTTCAATGTGTATTATTTTGTTCGGTTTATGACGTGCCGATTTGATATGTTGATTTTTACTCGGAATATTTTTATAATTTACAAAGTATTTTTAATAAGTCGGATTTTTTTCTTGCTGGGAGAGTGAAGGGAGTTTTCTGTGCCGGTTGAAGACGAAGAATTTTTCGCTGAAAATATTGAAAATGTCAACAGGCTTACAACTGGCATTTTGCTGCTTGGAAACGTTCTTGCGCCTCTTTTTATTGTTATCAGCAAGATTGGCATTTTTGAAATTCCCTATTCATATTCAATTACACTTGGAATCGTCATAGCTTTATTTTCTATTATTCAGAGCATTTTTGTCTATATTTTCCGCTGGCATAGAATTCCCATGGTTTTCGGACTTTGCGTTATGGCGGCGATTTTGGCATATATGGGAACAAACGGACATATCGGAATAAATATTTCTTATGCGCTTGTAGTTTTTCTTAGCTGTCTTTATTACAATGCCGTGCTTACAAGATGCATTGCGCTTGTTTGCTATGTTCTTATGATTGCCTCAATTTATTTCCGCGCAAAAATTATGTGTGTCAGCTTTAACACAACTGAAAGTTTTTACTTTTTTTCACAGAGCGCAGGATTTACAATTGAATTTGTTTTTTCCTACATCATAGCAGTTGCGCTTTCCAAAAGAAGCCATTCCACTCTTAGCCGCGCGCTTACAAAGGCTTTTCAGCTGAAAGATACTCAGATGAAAATTATGGAATTTATTCCAAGAATGCTTGAAAGCCACGAGCTTTTTACAGGCCACCATGTCCGCCATACTGTAAAATATGTGGAGCTTATTTCCAGGGAGCTTGTAAAGGAAGGGCATTACAAGGAAATTCTAACGGAGCAGGCAATTTCAGTTTATTCCGCCGCGGCAAACTTGCACGACATTGGCAAAGTTCACATTCCAGACAGCATTCTTAACAAGCCCGGAAAATATACTTACGAAGAATTTCAAATGATGAAAGCTCATCCTGCTGAAGGAAAGAGGCTTGTGCAGCTTTTGCCTATGATAAACAGAGGCTGGTTCAACATGATTGCGGAACAGATGGCTTACTGCCACCATGAAAAATACGACGGAAGCGGCTATCCGAACGGACTTTCAGGAAACGAAATTCCGCTTTGCGCCCGCATAATGGCTGCTGCCGATGTTCTTGACGCTCTTTTAAGCTGGAGACCTTATAAACAGCCGTTTTCTATTGAGCGCACAATTGAAATTTTCAAGGAATCAAGCGGAAGCCATTTTGAGCCTTGCATTGTAGATGCTGTTATAAACATTGCTCCTGTTATAGAAGAAGTGTCAAAGTCGTTCCGCAAGCAGGAACTTGAAGATGAGCAAAAAGAGTACGACTGGAGAGTTCAGCTTGTTGAAGGCCGTGAAAAGAGCAAGTAAAACAGATTTCTGTGAAGTTTTGTTTTTGCTGTCATTATTGTGCAGTAACCCGATAATCTATTTTTGCATTTTAATTTCAGATTTGTATCTGCGATTTTCCTAAAATTCTCGGCGAGAATTTCTTTAAAACACGCCGTACTTTTTAAATTTTACGCCGAGAATTTTTAAAAACTCGGCGTGTTTTTTTAGACTTGTGTGAATCCGGCTCCTATTTTGTTCATGGCTTCAAAGAATTCCGGGAAGCTTACAGAGCAGCATTCCGCGTCTTTTACTTTTACTTCATGACCTTCTTTTAATCCAAGTCCCAGGCATGCAAGGCTCATTGCAACTCTGTGATCAAGGTAGCTTTCAACTTCTGCGCCGTGCAGGACAAATTCCGGGTTTGGCTTTCCGTCAGCAAGAACTGGCGAATGTCCGTGGATAACCAGAAAATCTTCGCCTTCTTCTACTTGCGCGCCGAGTTTTTCAAGTTCGCTCTTTAGAACTTTTATGCGGTCTGTTTCCTTTCTGCGGCAAACTCCAATGTCTTCAATAAATACAGTTCCTTCCACAAAGCACGAAATTGCGGCAAGAGCGCAAACAGCATCGGGGAATCCAGAAAGATTTACGTGAAGCTCCTTGTCTTTTAAAAGTTCCGTGGAAAGTCTTCCTGTTCCGTTGCTGGCTTTTGTTCCGCCGCGCACTTTGAGCGAGCAGGTTTGCTTGTCAAGCTCAATGTCTGCTCCAAGGGATTTTAAAACTTCAACAATTGCTTCGTCGCCTTGAGTTCCGCTTAAGTCCACGTTGTCAATTACAAGCTCGCTGTCTGTAATCAAGGCTGCAATCAGCGGAAATGCCACAGCTTCCCAGTCGCTTGGAATTACTTTGTCGAATGCCTTTATTTTTACAGGACCGTCAACTTCTATATGCTTAAAGTCCTCTGACATTCTGACTTTTACTCCGCAGCTTTCAAGCCATTTTTGGGTCATGTAAAGATAAGGAGTTTCTTTTGGATTTGAAAGTTCGATTTTGAGAGTTCCGTTCAGTCTGCAAGCCGCCATCATCATTCCAGAAACATACTGGCTAAGCTCACCGCCTGTTTTTACCGTGTTGCTTGAATTTATCGGGCCTTTTATGAGCATCGGGCAAGTACCGCTTTTTTCTTCCGCAGTGAATGCCTGAGCACCAAGCTGCCTTAATGCGTCTACAACGTGGCTTACGGGGCGTTTTCTTATGCTTTCGTCTCCAGTGAACACGCTCCAGCCTTCAAATGTGGCTGCGATTGGCGACATAAAATAAAGCAGCGAGCCGGAATTTCCTACGTCAACAATGTTGCTTGGCAAGTGAATTTTGTTTCCTGCTCCTTCAACTGTCCAAGTCTGCCCGATTTTTACAGAGCCTTCTTCCAGTTCGATTTTTGCGCCCATAAGCGGAACTGCGCGGCTTGCGCTAAGACAGTCTGCGCTTGGAAGCGGATTTCGTATATATGAAGTTCCTTCTGCAAGGGATGCAAGCAAAAGCGCTCTGATTGTATGCGACTTAGAGCCAGGAACTTGAATGTGCCCGTTAAGGCTTGTTTTTTTAGCAATGATTTTCATAACTGCTGATTATAGCAAAAAAAGAATCTGTACGCAATTTGCTTTGTTTGCGCAATGGAATGAAAGTTTGTCTTGTTTGCATAAAAAAAGGCACTGCACGAATTTGCGCAGCGCCATAAATACTTTATGAACTTGCTATTCAGAAAATCTTATTTCCTGCCAAAGCTCATTGTATTTGTCCAAGTCTTCTCCAAGATCTTCTTTTAGAACACAGTTTGACATTTGGTCTGCCTCGTACATTGCTTTTGTTGTCATGTACTGGGCGGCATCTTTGTTCACAAAGCAAGGGAAGTGGAATGCGTCAAGGAATTTAGCGTAGACTTCCGGGCGATGAATATAGTTTACAAATTCATTGGCAAGGTCGTAGTGAGGCGCGTCTTTCAGAATGCACATGCTGTCAAGGTAAGAAGGTCCGCCTTCCGCTGGAATAAAGAAATCGATTGTTTCTTCCCATTTGTCTTCTGGAACTTCGCCGAACACAACTTCCGCATATCCTTGGCAAAGCCAGAAGTCGCCGGATGCAAATGACTTTCCGAATCCTTCAGCGTCGAATTTTACAAGGTTTGGCTTCCAGTTTTTTATTATGTAGTCCGAAGCTTTTTTTAGTTCGTTCTGGTCAACTGTGTTTATGCTGTAGCCAAGAGTTGTAAGAGCGTCCCCGATAACTTCGCGCATATCATCCATCATTGTGGCGTGTCCTGCAAACTGCTTGTCTGCAAAAATGTTCCAAGTTTTTTCATAATCCGCGGAAACTTTTGTTTTGTTTACGGCGATTCCGGCGGCTCCAAGATAATATGGAACGCAGTATTTCATTTGCGGATCGTAAGTTGCCTTTTCAAATACAAGCGGATTTATGTGGCTTTTGTTTGTCATTTTGCTCTGGTCAAGCTCGCGGAACATTCCCTGCTTAATCATAATCGAGCAGTAATCTTGGGACGGAACAACTATGTCGTAGCCTTTTGCTCCGGCTCTTAGTTTTGCGTACATTTCTTCATTTGAAGCGTAGCTGTCTACTTTTACTGTGCAGTTGAACTCTTTTTCAAAGTCGCGCAAAACTTCATCCGGCGTGTAGTAAGTCCAGTTGTAAAGGTAGACTTCATTTTCTTCCTTGCATGAAAAAAATGAAACAGAAGCGCAGGCGATAAAAGCTGAAATAATTGAGCAAACTCTTTTTTTCATAAAAACTCCTGTGCAAGACCGGTATTAAGCCAGTTTTGCTTTTTTGTAGAATGAATTATCTTGATGCCGCAAATGTTTTAAGTCGGCTTCTAAGCAGGATTGCAATTGCGCAGATTATCAAAATCAGCACAAAAGAAAGTGAATTGATTACAGGACTTACGCCGAATCTTATAAGCGAATAAACGTAAAGCGGAAGTGTAGTGCTTCCTGGTCCTGAAACAAGAGCCGTTATAACGTAATCTTCAAACGACATTGTTATGCTCATCATAAAGCCGGAAATAATTCCAGGCATGATTGCAGGAACAATTACTTTTGTAAGCGTCTGAAATTCGTTTGCGCCCAGGTCGTGGCTTGCTTCTATAATTGAATAGTCAAATTCGTCAATTCTTGCGCTTACCATAAGATAAACAAATGGAAGGCAGAATGTTGTATGCGCAATAAAAATTGTAAAAAGACCGAGAGAAAGTTTTATTCCGCTGAAAAAAATCAAAAGCGAAATTCCCATGATTACTTCCGGCAGAACCATCGGCAAAAAGCTGATTGACTGGATGTAGGATTTTCCGAAGAATTTGTACCAGCTGATTCCAATTGCTGCCAAAGTTCCAAGAACAGTTGCTGTAATTGCAGATGTTATGGCTACAATAAAACTGTTTAAAAGCGCGTGCCACAAAGGTTTTGAGCTGAATATGAGTTTCTGGTACCAAATGAACGAAAAGTTTGTAAATGTTGTGTCTTTTGATTCGTTGAATGAAAAAAACACAATTACAAACAGCGGCAAAAACAAAAATAAAATTGAAAGGCACAATATCGTGTTCGACAAGCTGAATTTTGGATTGCGCTTTTTCCACTGGCGTTTTGCGTGCCTGTTTGACTCGCTTTTGGGAATCGACTTGTATTTTTTGTTCAGTAATAAAATCGGATTTTTCATTTGCTTCCTTCGAGGCTTACTTTGGAAATGCTTTCGGCGATGCTTGATGTTGTGTCTTCTTTATTCAGTTTTTTGTTCAAGTCCGCTTCTTTTTTTCCTGTTGAAAGCATGAGCAGAACGCCCGCCATGCTTATAACTGTAATTACAAGGCTGAATGCTGAAGCCAGCGGCCAGTTGCGCACTTTCTGAACTTGGTCAACAATTATGTTTCCAAGCATATAGCTGTCTTTTCCGCCTACAAGCTGCGGAACTGTGTATGTTCCAAAAATCGGAATAAATGTAAAAATTACTGCGCTCAAGATTCCGCTTTTAATTCCCGGAATCAGAACTTTAAACATTGACTGCATTTTTGTCGCGCCAAGATCCCGGGCAGCTTCAAGCAGTGTAAAATCAAATCTGTCCACCGCTGTAAAAACTGGAAGAATCGCATAAGGCAAGTACATATAAATGCTTACAAGAATAACTGCCTCGCGCGTAAACATAAATTTATGCGGAACAAATTCTTTTGTAGAGCCGGTTATCTTGCAAATAATTCCGTGCAAATTTGAAAGCAGCTGGTTGAAAAGTCCGTTGTCGCCAAGAATTGTAATCCAAGCGAAAATTCTTATGAGGCTGTTTGTCAAAAACGGAACAATAACAAGAATCAAAAGAAGCGTCTGGTGCTTGCTTCTTGCCATCGCATATCCGCAAGGAAGTGAAATGATAATTGTAACTGCTGTGGCAATTATTGTAATCCAAAGCGTGCGCAAAAATATAAGACCGTAAGCTGGACTCAGCATCTGCTCGTAGGCTTTAAGTGAAAATTCCCTTGTAACTCCGCCGTAAACATCGCGCTTCAAAAATGAGTAGCATACAATTATGACTAGCGGCACAATAAAGAAAAGTGAAAACCAAGCTCCCATTGGCCAGGCATAAGCTGGACCGGGATTCGCCTTCTTGTATTTTGCGCCGTAAGCTTTTGAAGCCAGCTTGAGCTGAAAGCTTTTATGCTCTTTCTTTTCCTGCTTGCTTTTCATGTATTTATGTCCTCAACAATGTAGCCGTCATCTGCCGACCAGGAAACAAAAACTTCATCTTTCCAGGCAATTTCCGGGCCGTCGTCAAGATAATTTGTGTGCTGCTTGAATACTTTTATGATTGCTCCGTTTTCAAGGCGCACATAGAATTTAGACTGAAATCCTGTGTAAACCGGCTCTTCTACAATTCCTTTGAAAACATTGATGTCTTTTCTTCCGCCTACATTCGGCTCTTCAAGCGTTATGCGGATTTTTTCCGGGCGGATTGTAAAGCAGACTTTCTGCCCCGGATCTGTGTGATCATAGTCTGTAACAAGAATATTTTTGTCTTCTTCGCGCATCGCCTGAGTTTCGCCCTTGAGCTTTGCCTGAAGTCCAAGAACTGGAGTATTCAGAGTTACATTGAATTCATCTTCTCCCTTGGAATTCTTGTGAGGCTCGCAGGAAACAACTGTGCTTTCAAAAAGGTTTGTCTCGCCTATAAATTGCGCTACAAATTGTGTCGCAGGGCTTTCGTAAATTTCAAATGGCGTTCCAACCTGAAGAACTTTTCCCTGATTCATTACAGCGATTCTGTCGCTTACGGCAAGTGCTTCGCTTTGGTCATGGGTAACGTAAATGAATGTGATTCCGATTTTGTCGTGCAACGCGTCAAGGTCAACCAAAAGATTTGCGCGCAACTTTGCATCAAGCGCAGAAAGAGGCTCGTCAAGGAGTAAAACTTTCGGTTCGTTTATGAGCGCCCTTGCAATTGCCACACGCTGTCTTTGTCCGCCGGAAAGCTGATTCGGCTTTTTATAAATGTGCTGGTCAAGCTGAACAAGATGCAAGTATTCCTTTACTTTTTCGTCGATTGTTTTTTTGTCAATCTTTTTTAAGCGAAGCGGAAATGCGACATTCTCATAAACTGAAAGATGCGGAAAAAGCGCGTAGCTTTGGAAAACTGTATTGCTTTGGCGTTTGTTAGGCGGAAGAGGCACAACATTCTTGTCATCAAAAAGAACTGCGCCTTCATCAGGAAATTCAAATCCTGCGATAATGCGGAGAAGTGTTGTCTTTCCACAGCCGGACGGTCCAAGCAGAGAAAAAAATTCCCCCTGCTTAATTGTAATGCTGATGTCGTCAAGCGCATGGAACGAACCAAAATGCTTGGACACGCTGTTAATAGAAACTGTACTTCCGTTCACTAGGGTACAACTCCTTCCTGAGTGATAAAAGCCTTTTGTCTGGCAAAACAAGGCTCTGATAGACTTTAAAGTCTAAGGCTTAATTTGTATTTAATACGTAAAAAAGTCAATAATTTTTGAAAAAATAAGTGGAAATTTATAAAAAAACTTTTTGCGCATTTTTGCGGAATTTATTGTAGAAAGTTGAAATTTTATGCTGTTGAACCTATTTATCTTTATTGCTATTATACTTGCTCATTATGAACCGCTATGTTTTTGCCCAGGCACTGAAAATAACCGCGCCTGTGTTTTTTGGATATATTGCAATTGGAATCGGATTCGGAATGCTGCTTGCGAACGCGGGCTATCCTTGGTGGCTTGCCGTTCTTTCGGGGCTTATTATGTATACTGGTTCCGGGCAATATTTTATAGTCGGTCAGCTTGCTTCGGGAGCTTCTTTTGCTGAAATAATTCTTGTTCAGTTTTTGCTTAGCATCCGCCATATTTTCTACGGACTTTCACTTATTTCAAAATATAAAAATGCCGGCGGAAAAAAGCATTATCTTATTTTTGCAATTACAGACGAAACTTTTGCGCTTGTTCAGGGAATTGAAGTTCCGCCTCGTGTGAATAAAATTTCGTTTTATGCGATTGTTTCCGCGCTGGATCAAAGCTACTGGTGCTTGGGAAGTCTTATTGGCGCTGTGGCTTACACTGTTATGGATCGCTACGGACTTGGAAAATTTTTAAACGGAGTCGATTTTGCGCTCACTTCGCTTTTTATAGTTCTTTTGATTGAGCAGCTGAAATCTTCAAAGGATTGTGTGCCTGCCTTGGCTGGCGGAATTGCCGCTGTAATTTCCGTTGCGCTTTATAAAACCGGCGTTTTTGGCTCGTCGAATATAATCTGGGTTTCAATTTGCGCGGCTCTTGGAGTTATGCTTTTGGTAAGAGGCCCGTCATTTTTTGCAAAAGAAAAAATTCTTTCAAATTCTAAATCGGAGGAATTGGCATGAAAGAATCTTACAGCCTTCTGATGGCTTTGGCAGCTATTTTTGTTTCCGGGGCAGTTATTTATGGAACTCGCTTGCTTCCGTTTATTGCCTTCAGCAGAAAAAATCCGCCTGCGATAATCCGCTTTATTGAAAAATACACGCCGTCTTTAATTATGGCGGTTTTGGTCGTTTATTGCTTCAAGGACACAAGTTTTTTGAGTTCTCCTTTTGGAATTCCGCATTTGGCAGCTTCCGTGGCGACTGTTGTAATTCACCTTGCATTCAAAAATTCCATGGTGAGCATTTTTTCAAGCACTGTGATTTTCATGGTTTTGTCCAGAATTATGTGAAAACTTAAAAAATTTTCTGTTTGAATGGCAATTGTGCAAATAATTGATTATAATTTATATAATAGGAAATTTTTATTTTCGTGGCTGTGTTTGTACTGGAGGTAAATCATGGAATTGAAAGGTTCAAAAACTGAAGAAAATCTTAAGACGGCTTTTGCAGGTGAATCTCAGGCTCGCAACAAGTATACATTTTTCGCAAGCAAGGCCCGCAAAGACGGATTCGTGCAGATTGCAAAAATTTTCGAGGAAACTGCTGAAAATGAAAAGGAGCACGCGAAGCTTTGGTACAAGTATCTTAACGGCGGAATAAAAAGCACTGCGGAAAATTTAAAGGATGCCGCGGAAGGCGAAAATTACGAGTGGACAGATATGTATTCTTCGTTTGCCAAGACAGCGCGTGAAGAAGGATTTATCGATATTGCCCAGAAATTTGAAGGTGTCGCTGCGATTGAAAAAACACACGAAGAGCGTTACCGCAAGCTTTTGGACAACGTTACAAATGAATGCGTTTTCAGCAAGGACGGAGACGTTATCTGGCAATGCTCAAACTGCGGACATATCTGCGTAGGAAAAAAAGCGCCCGACATTTGTCCTGTTTGCGCCCATCCGCAAAGCTATTTTGAAGTAAAAGCTGAAAATTATTAGGTTCAATTTAGAGTTTTAAATTTTAGTGTCATTATCGGGCTTGACCCGATAATCCGCTGGCAAGATTGCTAACCGAGTTTGCTATGCAAACATCGCAGTGTCAAGCACGGCAATGACAGCCTTGTTAGCATTTGCATAAATGCCGTTTTTGTTTTTGCAAGAGCGGCTAAAAAATATCGACTTTTATTGGAGTATTTTATGGTTTCATTGTTGATTGGAATTGTTCTGATTGGATTTTGCGTGTTTTCTTGCCTTGGCTTGAACTGGTCTTCTGACATTATTTCATTTTTGAAAGGATTTGCTCCGTGTTTTGCGGCATTCTGCGGACTCATTTCAGTTTTTATAGGTTTTGCTGATATAAAAGATAAAAAGGAAGCAAAAAAAGAAGAAAACGCCGCTAAATCAATAGAAAAGAAATAATTTTCTTATTCAGCGCAAATATTTTCAGTTTTTACAGTTGAATTTCTTGAATTTAATTGACTAAAAAACTGAAAACATGGTATATTTTTTTACCCCGTATATATTGTTGGCAACTGCTCATTGCCTGCAAACGTTTGAAGCTAGATGCAAAGCGGAAAGCGTAATGTTTTATTTAGAAAGGTATATACATGAAAACTTATTTTGCTAAAAATGAAGATGTAAAAAATGACTGGTATGTCATCGATGCATCTGGAAAAACTTTGGGACGCGTAGCTGCAAAAGCTGCTTCTGTTCTCCGTGGAAAGCACAAAGCTTCTTATACACCGAACTCTATGTGTGGTGATTTTGTTGTAATCGTTAATGCTGAAAAAATTCAGGTTACAGGCAAAAAAGCTGACAATATGCTTTATCGCCATTATACAGGTTATGTACGTGGTTTGCGCTCTTATTCATTCAATACTCTTATTGAAAAACATCCTACAGAGCCTTTGAAGAGAACAATTTGGGGAATGCTTCCTCATAACCGCCTTGGACGCAAAATTATCGGAAACCTTAAGATTTACGAAGGTCCAGAGCATCCTCATGCAGCTCAGAACCCAAAACCTCTTGAAGTTTAAAATAGGAGCATATCGTGATTAAGAATTTAGCTATCGGTACAGGAAGAAGAAAAACTGCAACTGCTCGTGTTTTTATGCGCGAAGGTTCAGGAAAAATTGTTGTTAACGGAAAAGATATAAAAGACTATTTTGCAACAGAATCACAGGCTCGTCTTGTAATTCAGCCGCTTTTGGTTACATCAAACGTAAACAAATATGATATTCTTATCAATGTTTGCGGTGGCGGACTTAATGGTCAGGCTGCAGCTTGCTTGCATGGAGTTTCTCGTGCTTTGACTCAAGTAGATCCAGATGCACGTCCTTCTCTTAAGGCAAACGGCTATCTTACACGCGACTCTCGTATGGTTGAGCGTAAGAAGTACGGTCAGCGTGGTGCTCGCCGCAGATTCCAGTTCAGCAAACGCTAAAATTGGTTATTCGCCAAATACAGCAGACTTTTACAGGAGTGTACGAAATTACGCCTTCTGTTGGGTCTGCATTTTTTTTGCGTTCATGTTATCTTTCTCTTTTATCCGAAGAAAATCTTTTTGCTGGAGCGGAATTTTCTGATGAAGAAGCTTCGGATTTGCTGAATGCGGCGGTTGTTTATGGCGCGGAATTTGCCGCAATGACATATCTTGCGCGCGCCGAACATTGCCGTGCCGGACTTGAACGAAAGTTTTTAAAAAAGGGAATTGAAAAATCAGCTGTAAAAAAAGCCTTGGATTATCTTGAGCAGTGCGGAAACTTAAGCGATGAAAGGTTTGCCGGTGCTTGGCTAAGAAGCCGTTCAATCGACCATGCTGAAGGAAGAATTCGGCTTGCGGCTGAACTTGCATCCAGAGGCGTTGACCGAGTGGCTTCAAAAAAAGCTCTTGATGAATTTTTTTCAGAAAAAGACGAACTTGAAATTTGCCGCCGCGCTTATAAAAAATGCCGGTTGTTTAAAAATGACTTGGACAAAATAAAAGCCTCTCTTGTTCAGAAAGGCTTTACTCTAAAGCAAATTGGAATTGTTGTTTCAGAGGAAGATTCCTACTTGTAATAATAAGCCGGAAATTCAATCTGCGGCTCTAAAACTTCCATTACAGCGTCAGGAATTCCCAATGAAGCTTTTTTGAATTCTTTTGCGCTTCCCATAATCAGGCTGTAAATGCTGTCTTCTTTTTGATACGAAAAATCCGCAGTTTCGTATTCAGCAAAGTCGAATTCTTTTCGCTGCATTGTTTCAATAAGCTCGTCTAAAGTTCCTATTGAATTTATGAGGGACGCTTCCTTTGCCTGCGATGCTGTGTAGATTCTTCCGTCCGCAAGTTTGTAGACTTCTTCTTTTGAAAGTCCGCGGCTTTCTGCGACAATGTCCGTGAACTGCTCGTAACATTCATCTGCGATTGACTGCATTATTTCCCGCTGTTCTTGCGTCATTGGCTCGTTGAAATTTCCCATGAGTTTGTTGCGCCCTGCGTGGATTGTCGTTGACTTGATTCCCCATTTTTCCATTAGCCCGGTTAAATCTGTAAACTGACCTGCGATAACGCCGATGCTTCCTGTGAGAGAATTTCTGTTCGCCATTATGTAGTCAGCGGCACATCCAACGTAATATCCGCCGCTCGCCGCAAGAGAAGTGAAGTATGCGTAAACCGGACGTTCGGTTTCTTTTTTGTATTTTTCAAGCGCAAGGAAAACTTCATCAGCCTGATAAACTCCGCCGCCCGGAGAATTTATCACAAGGACAATTCCGCGGTTGTTCGTGTCTTCCTGCAAATCTTTTATTGTGGACAAAATCCATTCTTGGTTGTACGAATCGTTTGCTTCGGAAATCACGCCTTTTATAAAAAGTTTTGCGATGTATTCGTTCTTCGGAAATTTATTTTCTTTTTTTCCGAGCAGCTTGTCTTTGATTTTTGAATCTGAATTTGAAACTGCGGAAGTTGTGCTTTTTGCATTTTTGTTCAAAGCGGAACTTGCTGTGTTAAAAATAAAAATTGTGGCTGCAAGAATAATTGTGCAGGCAAAAACTGCAAGCCCTTTTTTTGAATAATTTTCTTTTGAAAATTTTATTTTCATTTTTTTTTCTCCAATAAAAAATAACTTTTAGTTATGCTTCAAAATCCGCCGGCGTAAGCGAGCCTGTCCTGAACGCTTCTTCTTTCAGCGCGTAATATGCGTTTGTAAATGACATTGCTTCGTAAGGCTTGACCCAAATTTGAAGAATGAAAAGTGTAAGCATCGAAAGAAATTCCCAGCCCAAAAAACTCAGTGACATAATAAACAAATCG
The DNA here is from genome assembly GCF_934725225.1 of uncultured Treponema sp. Lineage (NCBI taxonomy): Bacteria > Pseudomonadati > Spirochaetota > Spirochaetia > Treponematales > Treponemataceae > Treponema > uncultured Treponema sp. The sequence goes on along the minus strand of NZ_CAKVAM010000006.1, from coordinate 51,443 downwards.
CCTTTGTGGTTTCGCGTAAGAACTTTGCTTATGTTCATGGCTTTTGAAACTGAAATTTTTGGATTTTCCGCCAGAACAAAAAACATCTGTGAGTACGAAAATGCTTTTACAATTCCCGGAAAAAAGAAAAGCAAGCTCCAAAGTCCGACCCACAAATAAAACCAAAGAAATCCGAGGAATGCCTTTGCAAAATGCGAAAAACTGTTTATAAAATCTGAAAATTCAGCCTTGGCTTTTGTGTTGTGAATCTGAATGAAAATTCTTAAAAATGCAAAAAATGAAACGCTGTTTATAAAGCTGATTAGCAAAAATGAAATAAGTCCAACTGTGCCGTCCAGATTTTCCTGCGGAAGTCCCGCCGCCATTGCAGTGATTGCCGCCGTTACAGCAAACGCAATTATTGGAGTTTTTAATTTTCCTTTTAGCTGCTCGCGTGCCTGATTTTTGTAATTAATTCGTTCAAACATAAAATTCTCCTATAATGTTTTCTATTATATATAATTTAATTATTTTTTTGCAATTTGCGAAAGAAGTTCTGAATAATATTTTTCTTCTATGCAGGATTTTTCGATTCCGCATTTTTCAAGAAGCTCAAATAAAATTTGCTGAACTTTTTTTACATCTTCGTCTTTTTTTGACGGCGAAAGAATTTCTATTTCAAGAAAGTAACCGAGCGGCGGAACATTGCAAAGTTCAAGAGTCGCTTTAAGTTTTGTGTTTTCAATTGAAGATGGAAGTTCCAGTTCCCAGTCCAGAACTTCCTTGTTTTTTTTCAGCGCGACTTTAAATCCTGCATCGCAAAAAAATTGCTCCAGCGGCTCGGAAGATAAAATTTCAGTTTCAAGTTCTTCATTTAATTCTGTGCTGGAATTTTCGGCTGCGCTTTTGATTTCTTTCCGCTTGTAAGTTAGAATGCTGCGAGTTTTTTTTCCGCATTTTTCTTTTCGGATTCTGATTTTGATTTTTGGATTCAGCGGGCTTTCGTAGTAAGTGTCGTCGCGCAAAACTTCCTGCTTGAATTCAGCAAAAGAATTTAACTTTCTTATAAGCTCGTCTTTTTTGTAAACGTGCGCTTTGATTTCAATTTCATTCATCGGATTATTTTAACACATTTATCTTCAAATAGAAAAGAATTTATTTTAGAAGTTTTTGCAGAATGCGATTTTGTTTGTTGACAATGTTGATTTAAAATGATAATATCTTTATACATTTTGATTATCCTTGAAAATTGAGCCGCAACAAAGGCTCTTTTTTTTTAGTCTGAAATGCTTTTTTTAAGCGTGTTTTTTTAGAGGTTTGACTTGGAGTATAGTTCTTTCGAGAATATTCCGTATTTTAATGAGTGTTCCGCTGTGATGTCTGCGGAAGGTTTTAAGCTGGTGGAACTTCATGTTGTTCCGCAGAATGGCAAAGTAAATATTTCCGCTGTCATAGCTTCGGCGGATTCCAAAAAAGACATCGGTGTTTCAGATTGCGCAAAAGCACATCGCGCGTTGTTTTCAGAAATGGTTAAAATCCTCGGAAAAAATGAAGACGATATTTCTATGGAAATGTGTTCGCCGGGAATTGAACGCACTTTGAGAAATGCGGCTGAATTTGAGATTTTTACAGGAAGAGAAGTCCGCGTCTGGGATAAAAACGTGAATGACTGGGTTTGCGGAAAAATAAAATCTTCGGATAAAAATCAAGTTACATTGGAAATAGAAGGCGGCGGCGAAAAGTCTGTTGCCTATGCTGATATTGCTAAAGCAAAATTTTTACATTTATAAGGGGGCTTGTTATGTCAGAAATGGCAGATGCAATCCGTGCGCTTTCTGCAGAAAAAGGAATTGATGAATCTTCAATTAAGCAGACTATAGAAAGAATGATTCTTGCGGCGTATCAAAAATCATTCGGAAAAGGCTACGACAACTGCATTGTAAAATTTGCAGACGATATGTCGGATGTGAATGTCTATGCGCGCAAAACTGTTGTTGACGGAGTTTATGATCCTGTTATTGAAATTGAACTTGAAGAGGCGCAGAAGCTTGCTCCAGAAGCTGTGATTCATGATACTCTTGATATTCCGCTTGACCCGAAACGTGATTTTGAACGCGGCGCGGTTTCAGTTGGAAAACAGGAAGCTCACAAGGATTTGAATGAAAATTCAAGTAAAAAGCTTCTTGACGAATACAAGGAAAAAATCGGGCAGATTATAATCGGATATTACCAGCGCGAGCATAAAGGAAATATTTATGTTGAGCTTGGAAAAGTTGAAGGCGTGCTTCCTGTAAAATATCAGAGTCCGCGTGAAGTTTATGAAAAGAACGACAGAATCAGGGCTTTGGTAAAAGATGTAAAAAAAGTTCCTTCTGGAATTCAGGTTGTGCTTAGCCGTACAGATGAAAATTTTGTAAAAAGCATTCTTGAGCTTGAAGTTCCTGAAATTCAGGATAATACGATTGTTGTAAAAAGCATTTCGCGCGAGCCTGGTTACAGAACAAAAATTGCTGTGGCTTCAAACAAAATCGATGTTGATCCTGTTGGCGCTTGCGTTGGCTTGAAAGGCGTTCGCATTCAGAATGTAATCCGCGAACTTGAAGGCGAAAAAATCGATGTTTTGCGCTATGATGAAGATCCTCATGTATTTATAAAAAATGCGCTTTCACCTGCTGAAGTAAAGCATGTTGTGATTAAAGATGCTGAAAAAAGAGAGGCGCTTGCGGTCGTTTCCGATGAAAACTTTTCTATTGCGATTGGAAAACAGGGCTTGAATGTTCGCCTTGCAAATCGTCTTTGCAACTGGTCAATCGATGTAAAAACCGAAGCTATGGTTACAGACGAAGATCTTGTTGAAAATGACACAAGAAGGGCGGCGGAAGAGCTCTTTGGCGGTTCAGAAAATGAATCTTACGAGGAAATTCTTACAGTTGCTCAGCTTCCGGGCGTTGACCAGCGTGTTGCGGAAATTCTTAAGGAAGCCGGCTACGATGATATAGAAGTTTTCGTTTCGTCTTATGAAAGCGGAGCGTTGAATGGACTTGACGGCGTAACAAAAGAGCAGCTTGATGAAGTTTATTCAATTATAAATGAAAACGTTGAGTTTGAAGATGAGGAAGAACCGCAGCAGGCAGCAGATTCAGCAGAGGAAGATTCAGAAGAAGAATATTTCTGTCCTGAGTGCGGTGAAAAAATTACACCGGATATGACAAGATGTCCGAAATGCGGTGTTGAATTCTCATTTGAAGAAGAGTAAGAGGTAATAGGATACAGTATGGCAGATGAATCAGAGAAAAAGACAGGCGTAGTTTTAAATAAGCATGTACAGGACTCTCATCCTGCAGGGGAAGCCAGCCCAAAGCGGAAGATTGTTATAAAAAGAAAATCTCCTTCTGCAGAGGCGGCAAAACAAGAACAGAAAAAAAGAATTCACGTAGTGTCTAAAAAGACTCCTGATTCATCTGTTAAAGCTGAGGATGCAAAAACTGAAGTTCCTGTTTCTCAGGAAAAAACTGTTGCGGCGGAAGAAAAAAAGCCAGTTGCTCCTGTTGCCCAGCCTGCAAAGCCGCAGGTTCAGACTTTGGAATTTCCGAATGTTCGTCCGAATGTTAAGGCAGGAAATTTGAGTGGCGGAAGAAACCGTTATTCAAATAATGGAAATGGACGCAGAGACGGCGGATTTACTGGAAGTCAGGCTAGAGAAAGCTACCAGAACCGCGAAAGACAAAATAACTTTAACCGCGGAAATCCGCAGGGGTCAAATTTTGGAAACCGCAATGGCTCTTTCCGTGGAAATCCAAATGGCGGCTTCAACAGAAACGGACAGCCTGGCGGATTTAACCGTGGACCGGGAGGCTTCAATAGAAATGGAACTGGCGGCGGCTTTAATCGCGGACCGGGAGGATTCAACAGAAACGGACAGCCGGGCGGATTTAATCGTGGTCCAGGCGGCTTTAATCGCGGGCCGGGAGGATTTGCTGGTGGAGCAGGTCGTCCGGGATTTGGCGGTCCTCGTCCAGGCGGATTTGCAGATCCTTCAGCGATTGCAGGAAACAAAGCTCCGGCTAAAAAACAGTTCAAGGGCAAAAAACAAGTTTATAATAGAAAAGATAAAGAAGATTTCTTTGACGAGGAAGAGCTTTATCAGAACAAAAAGCATGATTCAACTCCGGCAAGCGTTGTTCCAGAGAAAATTGAAATCATGGAGACAATTTCCGTTTCAGATCTTGCCCGCAAAATGAATCTTAAGGCAAGCGAAATTATCGGCAAGCTTATGTCGATGGGAATGATGGTTACAATCAACCAGTCCATCGATTCTGACACGGCGACAATTCTTGCTTCTGAATACAACTGTCAGGTTCACCTTGTAAGCCTTTACGATGAAACTGTTATTGAAAGCGACAAGGGAAGTTCTGAAGGCGAGCGCACTCGTCCTCCGATTGTTACAGTCATGGGACACGTTGACCACGGAAAAACAAAAACTCTTGATGCAATCCGCAATGCTGATGTTGCCGCTGGAGAGGCTGGTGGAATTACGCAGAAAATCGGTGCTTATCAGGTTTCAACTCCGAAGGGCGTAATTACTTTCCTTGATACTCCGGGACACGAAGCGTTTACAATGATGCGCGCCCGCGGTGCACAGATTACAGATATTGTTGTTCTTGTTGTCGCGGCTGACGATGGCGTTATGCCTCAGACAATGGAAGCTATAAACCACGCAAAAGATGCGAAGGTTCCAATTATTGTTGCGGTCAACAAAATTGATAAGCCGGACGCAAATCCTGAAAAAGTTATGACGCAGCTTTCCGAGCTTGGACTTACTCCTGAAGCTTGGGGCGGCGACACTCAGTATGTAAATATTTCAGCATTGAAACATCAGGGAATTGATGACTTGCTGGATGCGATTCTTATTCAGGCTGAAGTTCTTGAGCTTAAGGCGCAGTATGATTGCCGCGCTGAAGGAAAAGTTATTGAAAGCCGTACAGACCAAGGACGCGGTGTTGTTGCTTCTGTTGTTGTTCAGCGTGGAACTTTGCACATTGGCGATCCTTTGGTTGCAGGAATTTATTCAGGACGCGTTCGTGCGATTTTCAATGACCGTGGACAAAAAATTCAAGAGGCGACTCCTTCAATGCCGGTGGAAGTTCTTGGACTTGAAGCTATGCCGAATGCCGGAGATCCTATTCAGGTTACAGAAACTGAAAAAGATGCGCGCGCATTTGCCGCAAAACGCCAGGAGCTTAAACGCTTTGAAGATGCAAAGGCAGTCAAGAAAGTTACGCTCGACAATTTGTATTCAACAATTGAAGCTAGCGAAGTCAAAGAATTCAAGGTTATCATCAAGGCTGATTTGCAAGGTTCTGCGGAAGCTCTTAAAACTTCTCTTGAAAAACTCAGCACAAAGGAACTCAGGCTTGTTGTTATTCATTCAAGCGCAGGCGCAATCAACGAAAGCGATGTTACTTTGGCTGCCGCTGATGAAAATGCGATTATTATCGGATTCAATGTCCGCCCGACTCCAAAGGCAAAAGCTTTGGCTGAACAGGAAAAAGTTGAAATCCGCAAGTATAACATTATCTACAAGTGTGTTGAAGAAATTCAGCAGGCTATGGAAGGAATGCTTCAGCCTGACACAAAAGACGAAACAACAGGAACTGCGGAAGTTCGCAACACTTTCAAAGTTCCAAAGGTTGGCGTTATTGCAGGATGCTACGTTACAGATGGTGTTATCAAAAAAACTTGCAGCGTAAACGTTATCCGCGATGGCGTTGTTATTTACACTGGAAAAATTGCTTCTCTTAAAAGATTCAAGGACGATGCAAAGGAAGTCAAAGACGGATTTGAATGCGGTATCGGAATTGAAAACTGGCAGGATCTTCAGATTGGAGACCAGCTTGAAGCTTTTGAGACAATCGAAGTTAAACGCAAGCTCGGAAAAACTTTGGCAGATGAACAGGCAGAAGCTGAAAAGAAAAATGCCGCTGCTGAGGATTTCGCTGAATAAAAGGATTTGCAATGGGACAGTATAGAATGGACAGGCTGGGAAACCAGCTTAGGGAAGAAATCGCCACTCTTATAATGCGCCACGAAGTAAAAGATCCGCGTGTGAATGAATTTCTTACAATTAACCGCGTGGAAGTTGTAAAAGATTTGTCATGTGCGAAAGTCTATGTTTCGTCTTTTTTGGATGATGCTTCTGTTGAGCGCGGAGTAAAAGGCTTGCAGAGCGCGGCTGGATTTATCCAGTCTACAATTGCAAAAAAAGTTTCAATCTATAGATTTCCAAAACTTACTTTTGTAGCAGATTTCAGCATGAAAGAAGGCTATAAAATGGTTCAAAAACTTAACGCGCTGGAAAATGAATCTAGGCAAATTGAAATCAGCCAGAATGAGCAAAATGCCAGAGAAGAACAAGAATAAAGTTTCCGGGGTTATGCTTTACGCGAAGACTCCGGGAATTACAAGTTTTTCGTCTCTTTGGAGCATAAAGCATGCCTTGAAAACTGAGAAAGTCGGGCACACGGGAACTTTGGATTCTTTTGCGGAAGGCTTGCTCGTTGTTTTGTCTGGAAATCTTACGCATCTTGTTCCTCATATAACTTCATTTACAAAAACTTATCAGGCGGTTGTTTGCTTCGGAAAAGAAACTGACACTCTTGATCCGACTGGCGATGTTGTAAAAACTGGCGCGGCAGCTTCCAAAGAGCAAATTGAAGCTTCGCTGAAAAAATTTACCGGAGCAGTTCTTCAAGTGCCGCCTGTTTATTCTGCGCTTCATGTTGACGGAAAACGCGCAAGTGATCTTGTTCGCGGTGGAAACGAAATTCATCTTGAAAGCAGGCAAGTTTTTGTTTACAAAAATGAACTTCTTGATTTTAAAGAGCCTTCAGAAAATGACGCTTGCTCTTATGCGCTTCTTGAAATTGTCTGCTCAAAAGGAACTTACATCCGCGCGCTTGCAAGAGACATTGCCGCTAGCCTTGGAACTTGCGCCCATTTATGCGCTTTGAGGCGGACTAAAGTCGGACCGTTTGAATTAAAAGATGCGGCGTGCTTTGGCGAGCTGAAAGAATTTTCAATTGAAAACGGAATTCAAAACGCGCTTTATTTTCAAAAGGAAAAAGAAAAAATTCATCTTCCGTTTGAACAGAAAATAAAAAAACGCCGTGAAGATTCAGCTGAAAAAATTCAAGACATAAGAAATCACTTTTTGCTTTTTACGCAGAAACTGGCATCTCTTTGCGGCTTTAGCTGCGATATTTTAAAGCCTGAATTTGAAAAGTCATATTTGAATGGCCGCCCGCTTTCGCAGAAAATGTTTGACATTGCAAGCTGCGGAAATGTTGAAAATGAAATCGCCGTTTTTTATTCGTCTGGAAATTTCGCCGGAATAATCTGTAAAAATAAAGACGCAAAACTTTCTTACGGTTTTGTTGTTCCGCCTGAAAAAAAAGAATTCAAAGTTTTTTCTTGGAATGAATTTTGCAGTTTGAATTTTCCGGTTGAATGGAAATCAAAAGGCTGCGCTCTTACAATTGGAAGTTTTGAAGCTATTCATGCAGGTCATGTTGCGCTTATAAAAACTGCTGTTGCTCAAAAGAATTTTGTTTCAGGAATTATAACTTTTTCTTCGCAGATAAAAAATGACGGAACTGGTTCAATTTTTACTCTTGAGCAGCGTCTGGAATTTTTCAAAGAGCTTGGGCTTGACTTTGCGGTTGTGATTGACTTCACGCAGGATTTTTCAAAAATTGAAGGAGAAGATTTTATTGAAACTTTGATTTCAGTTTGTGGAATGAAATTTCTTGTTGAAGGAAGCGATTTTAAGTGCGGCTACAAAGGCTTGCTTAATATGGAAGAACTTGAAAAAATTTCACATGAAAAAAATTTTGAGCTTTGCAGACAAGATTACGTTTTTTTTGAAGATGAAAAAATCAGTTCAAGCCGCATAAAAAAAGAAATTCTTGCAGGAAATTTTATATGCGCGCAGAAAATGCTTTTGCGTCCGTTTGCTTTGGATGTCCGCGGAATTTCATTGAAAGAAAAATCAGCCGGAAATGAAAATTCAATTTTTGAATTCCACAATGAAAAAAATCAGGTTTTGCCAAAGAACGGAATTTATAAAGTTGCCGCGCTTGATTCCGACGGAAATGTTTTTCACACAACTCTTGAAATTGAAAACGAAAATCTTAGGATTGCGCTTCCGACTTCTGGAATTGCAGAAAAAACAGCCGAGATAAAATTTTGCTGATTCGCAGAAAAGTTTGCCGCGCGGCTTAACATTGACTTTTCTTTCTATATCAGTAAAATGTAAAGAGTTCATTCCGTTGTGATTTTGCTTGGAATACAAAGCGCCACTTTTGTTCCCTGTAAAAATCGAAGGACTGAAAATAAAAATTTATTAGGAGTAAGAAATGGCACTTACAAAAGAAACAACAGCGTCAATTGTTTCAAAATTTGGAGCAAACGCAAGCGACACTGGAAACTCAAATGTTCAGATTGCTTTGATGACAGAGCGCATTAAAGAGCTTACAGCTCACTGCAAAACTTTCCCGAAAGACACTTGCGCACAGCGTGGTCTTTTAAAAGTTGTTGGTGCTCGCCGCAAGCTTTTGAAATATCTTAAACGCACAAATCTTGAAGGCTACCGCTCTCTTATAAAAGAGCTTGGAATCCGCAAGTAATTTGGCAGAAAAAATTGGATGATGACGGCAGATGAATTCAAAAATGGATTTACTGCCGTTGTTTTTTTAAGGTGGATTCAAAAGAATTTCCCTTTGAATATTCTGATAAGAATCAGTCCACCGATTATATGGATTTCTATAAATTGGGAATCGATGTAATCTGTGGATAATCAGAAGTTCATAAAAAGCACATTTAGGAAACTTTTATGATACAAAGAGTAACCAGAAAAATTGGCGATCAGGAACTTATTCTTGAAACTGGAAAAATCGGAAAGCAGGCAAACGGCTGTGTTTATGCGCAGATTGGCGGAACTGCTGTAATTGCAACTGTCTGCGCTTCAAGTGAAGCAAAAGAAGGACTTGACTTTGTTCCTGTAACAGTTGAGTACAACGAAAAATTTTATGCCGCAGGAAAAATTCCGGGCGGATTTGTAAAACGTGAAGGCCGTCCAAAAGACAAGGAAATTCTTGTAAGCCGTCTTATTGACCGCCCAATGCGTCCTCTTTTTGAAACATCTTTCGGCCGTGAAATTCAGATTGTTCCGACTTGTGTTTCTATTGACGGCGTGAATCCTCCAGACATTCTTGCAGTTCTTGCTTCGAGCGCGGCTGTTTCTATTTCTGACATTCCTTTCCACGGACCTGTTGCAGGCGTTCGCGTTGGATATTTGAATGGCGAGTACATTTTGAATCCGACTTATGAGCAGATGGAAAAAATTCAGCTTGAAATTGTTGTTGCCGGAACTAAAGACGGATTTACAATGGTTGAAGGTGGCGCAAACGAAGTTTCAGAGGAAGTTATGCTTGGAGCTTTGGAAAAGGCGCAGGGATTTATTACCGATATGTGCTTGCTTCAGGAAGAGCTTGTAAAGCTTGCCGGAAAAGAAAAACTTCCGCTTGCACCTCTTGATGTTAAACTTGAAAACGCAGATGCAATCAAAGCCGAGGCAATTCCTCTTATGCAGGAAGCTTGTTTCCAGAAAGGAAAAATGGCGCGCGGAAATGCTGTAAAGGCTGTAAAAGCTAAGATTGCGGAAAAATATTCAGAGCAGCTTGAAGATGAAATTCAGGCGAAACTGTTCAACGCTTTGTTTGATGACATTCAGTATGATTTGCTCCGCTCAAGCATCCTTGAAAAAGGTCTTCGCATTGACGGCCGCGGCACAGAAGATATTCGTCCGATTACTTGTGAAGTAAATGTTCTTCCGCGTCCTCACGGTTCAGCTTTGTTTACTCGTGGCGAAACTCAGTCATTGGCTGTAACAACTTTGGGAACTGCAATGGACGAGCAGGTTTATGATGACATTGAAGGCGACAGAAGTGAAAACTTTATTCTTCATTACAATTTCCCTCCGTATTCAGTTGGTGAAGTTGGAAAGCTTACAACTGGCCGCCGTGAAATTGGACACGGAAATCTTGCACGCCGTTCTTTGGCTCCGATGATTCCTTCGAGAAGCGAATTTCCTTATACAATCCGTGTCGTTTCTGAAATCATGGAGTCTAATGGTTCTTCTTCTCAGGCTTCAACTTGTGGCGGATGTTTGTCTTTGCTTGCTGCTGGTGTTCCGATGAAAAAAATGGTTGCCGGAATTGCGATGGGACTTATCACTGACGGACCTCAGTATAAGAAATACGCAATTCTCTCTGATATTTTGGGAGAAGAAGATCACCTTGGTGATATGGACTTTAAAGTTGCCGGAACTCGCGATGGAATTACAGGATTCCAGATGGATATAAAAATCGCCGGCGTTTCCATGGATATTATGAGACGCGCTCTTGAACAGGCAAAACGCGGACGCAACCACATTCTTGACATAATGGAAAAATGCATCAGCAAACCTCAGCCAATCAGTCCTTACGCTCCAAAAATTGAAACAATGAAAATCGCTGTTGATAAAATCGGTGCTTTGATTGGACCGGGCGGAAAAAATGTAAAAGCTCTTTGCCAGCAGTACAATGTTACAATCAATACTGAAGATGACGGAACTGTTACAATTTACGGAAAATCCGGAGTTTCAACTGACGCTGCAAAAGCCGCTATCAAGGGAATCTGCGAAGATCCAGAGCCAGGCACAATTTATCAGGGAACTGTAAAGCGCATTATGGACTTTGGCGCTTTTATAGAAATTCTTCCGGGAAAAGAAGGACTTTGCCACATTTCAAAACTTTCAAGAAACCGTGTTGAAAAAGTAAGCGATGTTCTCAAGGAAGGTCAGGTTGTTCCTGTAAAGCTGCTTGAAGTTGACAAGATGGGCCGCTTGAATTTGAGCTACATTGATGCAATTGAAAGCAAATAAGTTTATTTAACTTTGAACTGAATCCGTCTGTAATTTGCAGGCGGATTTTTTTTGTGAAATTTCAATCTGATGCAAAACTTTTTGAAATTTGCTAAAATCATTTTATGCTCGCAAAAAAACAAAATCTTTTAAATAACATAACGCTTATCACTCAGCCAGTTGCAAATTCAAAAGTTACAACATTCGGTTTTTACTTTTCAGTTGGAAGCCGATTTGAAAATGAAGGTGAGCATGGAATCAGCCATTTTACCGAGCACATGATTTTTAAAGGAACAAAAACAAAATCGAACCGGGACATATCGCTTATTTTTGACAGAATGGGCGGAATTTTTAATGCTTTTACCGAGCGCGAAAATGTAGGCGTTTACTGCACTGTTCCTTCTGAAAATTTTGAAAACTATAAAACGGCTTTGGAAACTCTTTGCGATTTGAGTTCGAACTGTACTTTTCCGCCTGAAGAAATGGAAAAAGAGCGCGGCGTTGTTCAAAGTGAAATTCTTGCTGTTTTGGATGATCCTGATGATTCTGCAATGGATGAAGTTGCGTCTTGTGTCTGGCCGAATCAAAAAATTAGCCTTGCGATAACTGGAACTTCCGACGATGTTGATTCGATTACGCGGGAGCAGATGGTTGAATGGTATAAAAAATATTTTGCGGAAGGCGAGCTTGTTGTAATTGTTTGCGGAAAAATTTTTGAAGATATTCTTGTTGAAACTTTGCAGAAACTTCCGCAGCACAAGCCTTCACAGGAATTTTTTAAGCATCTTCATTTTTCAGAGAAAGTTGTCTGGAACACAGAAAATCGGATTTTAAAAGCCAAATTTAATCAGACGCAAATTTTTTCTTTGTATCCGCTTTCATCAAATCTTTCTTTTAAAGATTACATTTCACTTTTGATTTTTAATTCCGCCGCCGGAGAAACTATGAGCAGCCGGCTTTTTTCTTCGCTTCGTGAAAAATCCGGACTTTGCTATTCAGTTGGAAGTTTTTACACGACTTATGAAAACGCAGGGCTTTGGTGCGCTTATGCTGTTTGTGAAAAAACAAAAGCGGCTGAAGTTTATAAAAAGCTTTCAGAAGAAATTTCAGGCTTTGTTGAAAACCAAATTTCAGATGAAGAAATTGAAATTTCAAAAGAGCGTTTGTGCGGCTCGGAAATTCTTGGGGAAACTAGAACTGCGTTTTTGATGCAACGGCTTTGGAATTTTTATTCGATGGGATTTCCGCTTTACGAAACTGAAGAAATTCTGAATAGTATACGTTCGGCTGAAAAAAATGATATAATCGGCTTCATAAAAAATCTTTTAAATGAAGAAAAAAAATCTTCGCTTGTTTACGGACCTGCGCTTTCTTCAAAACAAAAAAAGGAAATATTATGTTGGAAAAAATAGATTTGAAAATTGTTGCGCAAAAAAACGCTGTTGTGCCGGCTTATAAAACTGAAGGTTCCGCCGGTGCTGATGTTTGCGCTTTGCTGGATTCTCCGATTGTTATTAAGAAAGGCGAGCGCGCTTTGATTCCTACAGGCTTGAGTTTTGAAATTCCGTCTGGCTATGAAATTCAGGTTCGTCCAAGAAGCGGACTTGCTTTAAAAAATGGCGTTACTGTTTTAAATTCGCCTGGAACTATTGACAGCGATTATCGCGGTGAGCTTAAAATTATTCTTGCTAATTTTGGGCAGGAAGATTTTATCGTGAACAGCGGAGATAGAATTGCCCAGATTGTAATCTCTCCATTTACAACAGCGAATTTTATTTCTGTAAATTCTATTTCTGAAACTTTGCGTGGAGCTGGAGGCTTCGGAAGCACTGGTGTCTAATCTTGATGTTGGCAAAAAAAATTTTTGAATTTGTTTACAATAAAATAGACTCAGCGATTGTTTTTGCTAGAAAACAGATTGCTTTTTGTTTTCTTTTTTTTAAACGGAAATTTAAAAAACTAAAACACTTTGATTTACAAAGAAAAATTTACACAGCTGGATTTTCAATTGGAAGAAAAACTGATTGTGTAAAAATGCAGGCTTTTTTTGCAAAGAAAATTTTCAAGCTGAATTCTGTAAAATCAAATATTTTAGTCCGCTACATTGCAAAAGAACTTTTGCTTTACTTTTTAATTTGCTTTGTTTTTTTCTTTGTTGTGTTTTTTGTAAATCAAATTCTTTTGCTTGCTGAAACTATTTTAAAAAAACGAGTTCCAGTAAATTCTGTTTTAAAACTGATTTTGTATTGTTTGCCGAATGTTATTTCCCAGTCTGCGCCGTTTGCGACTCTTGTTGGATTTTTGATGTGCCTTGGCAGACTTGTTACCGACAATGAAATTTTAATTTTCCGGGCAAGTGGTCAGCGTTACAGTTTGATTTTAAAATCTGTTTTGGCAATGGGACTTTTGATTTCAGTTTTTAGTTTTATTATGAATGACTATTTTCTTCCGATTGGAACCTTAAAATATAACCGGCTTTTCAAACAAATTATTGTGTCAAATCCTGCTATTGAGCTTGAATCAAAGTCAATAAAAAGAATGAATGATTCAACTTTGGTGATTGGAAATGTAAACAAAAATAATGTTTCTGATATTGTTTTGTTCGATTCGGAAAAAGACGGCGTTCAGCGGATTATAATGGCTGAAAATTCCGACGTGAAAAAATCTTCAACTCCGGGCGTAATTATGCAGCTTGATATGAACAGCCCGATTGTCTTGAGCCTCGACAAATCAGAAACTGAAAACTATGAATCTATTTCAGCTGAAAAACTGCGGCTGAACATTTTTGAAGATTCTATTATTTCTTCTAGCAACGGAACTTCGCCTCGTGAAATGACATCGTGGGATTTGATAAAGCGAATAAAAAAAATGAAGCAGGAAAATTCTTCAACGAAAAAAAGATTGAACACTTTTATACTTGAATACAATAAAAAATTTTCAGTTCCTTTTGGATCATTTTTCTTCGCCCTGTTAGCTTTTCCTCTTGCATTGATTTTCGGAAAAAAAGATGGGCAGACACTCGGACTTATATTCGGAATAATACTTTCAGTTCTTTACTGGTCAGCAACAATAATCGGTCAAATGTTTGGAATCCGCGGAGGCTACAACGGATTTTGGATGATGTGGACTCCTAATTTTGTAATAGGAATTTTAGGAATTATTCTTTACATAAGGCTCAAGAAAAAATGAAACTTGTTTTTTATATGCTCAAGCGTTTCTTTCCAGTTTTTATTGGCGCGGTCATGTTTTTTGTTCTTGTTCTTTGCCTCACAGATTTGTTTATGAATCTGTGGAATTATATTTCAAAAAATGTTTCGTCGCGCGATGTCGCTTTGATTCTTGTTTATTATATTCCAAAAGCCGTTTGGTATGCAGTTCCGATTGCAATGCTTTTTGCGACTGCCTATATGCTCAGTGATTTTTATGCGCGAAATGAATTGCTTGCGGTTTTTGCATCTGGAATTTCACTTTTTAAATTTTCAGTTCCGTTGCTTGCCGTTGCTGTTGCAATGAGTTTTGCACTTTTTATTTTTGAGGACAATATTGTTGTTCCGACATTTTCAAAAAAAACACAGCTGCAGGAATCAGTTTTGTCGAAGGAAAAATCTTTGAACAACAGCAAGATTGTGATTATGGCTGAAGGCGGAAACGTAATTTATAAGGCGGATTTTTTCAACAACAAAGCGGAATCTCTTTCCAAACTTTATGTTCTGTTTAGAACTGAAGAAAAAAAGCCCGATGCGCTTGTTTATGCTCAAAAAGCTTTTTGGAAAAACAATTCTTGGAAGCTTGAAAATGCAGTGGAATATAAATTTCAAGACGGAAATTTTTTAACTTGCGATTTGGAAAAAAGATTAGAGGCACGTCTTTTGGAACCTCCAGAAACTTTTAGGAACAATACAATTTCTGTTGAACAGGTGAACACGAAAGAAGCCAGAGAATATATAGAGCATCTTGAAAAAGCAGGGCTTCCAAGCGCAGAAGAAAAATCTGTTTATTATAAAAAATATTCGTTTCCTTTTGTCGTTTTTATTGTTGTTTTTTTAGCGATTGGACTTAGCGGAAAAACTCGTAAAAATGTTTTGCTTGTAAGCCTTGCAATGAGCATAACGGCAGTTGTTTTGTTTTATGTTCTTCAAATGGTTACGATGCTTATGGCAAAGTTTCAGGCTATTCCGCCTTTGTTTGGAGCCTGGAGTCCGGTTGTGCTTTTTATAATTGTCAGCTGTGTTTTGTTGAAATATGCTAAAACTTAAAAATTGAAAATGAGGAAAAATGTTATGATAGAAAATTTTTTTGAAATTCACCATGAAGATAAAAATTCCTGCGCGCGGACTGGAGTTGTTCACTTGGCGCACGGAGATGTTCAGACTCCTGTTTTTATGCCGGTTGGAACAAAGGGAACTGTAAAGGCTTTGACCAAAGATGATTTGGAAGAAATCGGCTTTGAAATTATTCTTGCAAACACTTATCATCTTTATCTTCGTCCCGGCGCTGACATTGTTTCTGAAGCTGGCGGACTTCACGGATTTACAAAATGGAACAAAAATTTTCTAACAGATTCCGGCGGATTTCAAGTATGGTCCCTTTCAAATCTTCGGAAAATTGAAAATGAAGGAGTTGCCTTTAGAAGCACAATTGATGGAAGCAAGCATTTTTTTACTCCAGAAAATGTTGTTCAAACTCAAGTAAAACTTAACAGCGACATTCAAATGCAGCTTGATGTTTGCTCTGGATATGGCGTTGAAAGACGCGAGGCTGAACGAGCTTTCCGTTTGTCTTCTGACTGGGCTGTTCGCGCGCTAAAAGAATGGAAGCTTCATTCTGAAAATGGCTACAAAGGAATTTTGTTTCCGATTGTTCAAGGAAATTTTTTTGATGACCTTAGAAAAGAAAGCGCGGAATTTGTGGATTCTCTCGGAACTCTGGGACTTGCAATCGGCGGATTGAGCGTTGGCGAGCCTGCGGATGTTTTTGCTGAAAAGTTGAAATACACAGTTCAGTTTCTTTCAAAAGACAAGCCTCGTTACGTTATGGGAATTGGAACTCCTGAATATATTCTTGACGCAGTTTCAAATGGAATTGATATGTTTGATTGTGTTCAGCCTACGCGCATTGCCCGGCATGGACTTTATTTTCATCACAAAGGAATGCTTTCAATCAAGCAAAAAAGATTTGAACGTGATTTTTCTGTGCTTGATTCTGAATGCAATTGCAAAGTCTGCAAAACTTATTCGCGTGCGTATTTGCGGCATATTTTCCGCGAGCAGGAAATTCTTTCTTCTATGCTGGCAAGCTACCACAACCTTTATTTTTTGCACAATATGATTTTAGAAATTCGCACAGCAATCGAAAACGACAAATTTGAAGAATACAAAAAAAATTTCTTGGATAATTTTCATTCAAATGAGCTTTGATGCCGATAATTAAAATGATTTGTCTGGAGAAAAAATGAAGAGAAAATTTTTGCTCGCTGCTGTTTCATTGATTTTTACTTTTGCTTGGTCTCAGGAATCTTCCACGCCAGAAGTTATTGAAAATATTTTGTCTGAATCTGAAAAATCTCAAACAGAAAATTCTGCGCCAGATGAAATTGTTTCGGAAGAAACTTCGCAAAATGTTGAAACAGAAATTCCAGATGTTTCTCTTTCTGAAAATGAAACTTCAGAAATTCAAGATGAGCCAAAAACAGAAACTTACGATGCAATTTCCGGAAGCCAACCTTCAGAGAATATAAAATTTAAATATACAAGAGAAAAAATTTATCCGGCAGATGCTCGTCCCAAAAAACATGACACTTCAAAAAATTATGTTGACCGTTCCAAGGATTATGAAAAAAACTGCAATGACATTTTAAAATATGGACTTGAAGGTCAGATTACAGAACTGATTGATGAGCTTACAAAAAATCAGGACAATCGTTTTGTTGACGGAATTTATGATTTGTTTCAAGAAACAAAAAGTGTTGCTGTAAAAGAAAAAATTCTTGAGTATTTCACAAAATTAAAAGACCCTTGCCTCGCTTCTTACGCGGTTGAAATTATAAATGATCCTTACGATGAAAAAAATTCAATTGTTGAAAAATGCTTTAAATATGTTTCCGAAGCTGACATAAAAGATGCGAATCCGGGACTTGTTGATTTGGTTGACAAAGAGGAGGACGCGTATTTTACAGGCGCGCTTTCTGCATTGGGTGAAACAGGCGGAAAAGAAGAGGCGCTTTTTCTTGCGGATTATCTTGACCGTGATGATTTGAATGTTTCCCAGCGGCAAGCCTTGATGCGTGTTCTTGGAAGAATCAAGGCTGTTGAAACTTGGCAGAAAATTTCAGAAATTGCAAAAGACGAAAACGAAAATACTTTTGTCAGAATGTATGCTGCGGAAGCAATTGGCGCAATGGAAAATCCAGAGTCAGAAGATATTCTTGTGGAATTGTTTGAGTCAAGTGATCCGAATCTTCGAACTTATGTTATAAAAGGAATTTCATATTTCAATGACAAAAAATCTTCGGATTTGATTACACAGGCGTTGCGCGATTCCCAGTACAAAGTCCGGCTCGAAGCAGTTTCCGCAGTTGGAAAAAATAGAATTGACAAGGCTGTTCCTTTTTTGATTTTCAGATGCAAAGACAAAGATGAGCAGAAGCAGGTAAAGGAAAAATGTTATTCCGTGATTGCGGATTTAAATACTTCTGACGGAAACGATTATTTAATCAGTGTTTTAAAAGACAAGAAAATTGGAGATGCTACAAAAGCAAAAGTTTCTGCGGCGTTGCTTGAATATAATCATGCTGGAACAAAAGAAGTTATAGAGCTTGCGCGTTCAGCATTGAAGAGCGACATTCAGAAAAATTTGCGTTATGCGTTGGGAAAAGAATTTGCAAAATATGACCGTTCTGAATTCGCTGATATTTGCGCGGAATATATTGCAAGCGATGACGTTGCGACTCAGGGCACTGGTCTTGATATTTGGGCAAAAGGAAGATACCCAAGCGTAAAATCCGCCGTTGAAGAAATTGCAAAAGATGCCGAAGAAGAAAATTTGACAGAGGAAAAAGAAAAGCCTAAAGGCTATCAGTTTGGAGCAAAAAAGAAAAATGCAAATGCAAAAAAAGCAAAACGGATTTTAGAGCAATCTTAAAAATCACTGCGCATTTTCTTTTATTATTTTCAAGATGAAGTACCCAAATTTTTCAGCTTTGATTTCTCCTATTCCGTAGCAGCTTGTAAGTTCTTTTATGTTTGATGGCTTCTTTTGCGCAATGTCAAAAAGTGTTTTGTCTCCAAAAATAACATAAGGCGGAACGTTTAATTCTTCTGCTGCCTTTTTTCTCCAGCTTCGTATTTTTTCTGATAAAATTTTTTCATTGCTTTTTAAAGTGTCAGAAACAAAAAGTTCGCCTGTAGATTTTTTTGATGGCTTTGGAAAACTTTGAATTTTTTTATGAAGAATTGCGCGCGGCTGATTGTAATTTATTTTTTTCGTTGCGCATATATCGCAGCAGTTTTCTGAAGAAACACAATCTTGTCTTGCATCTGAATAGCTTTCCCCAAAGTAAGACAAAAGTGATTGCCGCCTGCAAACAGAATTTTCGCAGTAGTTTATCATTCCTTGCAAAAGATTTTCTGATTTAGCGGAATCAAAATTGTCTTTAAAAAAATATCTGATTTTGTGAATGTCTCCTGCGCTGTATAAAAGCAAGGCTTCAGCTTCTAGTCCATCGCGTCCTGCCCGCCCGATTTCCTGATAATATTGCTCTATGGATTTTGGCATATCAAAGTGAATTACAAAGCGAACGTCAGGTTTATTAATTCCCATTCCGAATGCGACTGTTGCAACCATAATGTCAGCTTTGTCAGAAATAAAATCCTGCTGATTTTTTGCCCGTTGCGCATCGTTAAGTCCTGCGTGATAGCTCAATGCTTTTATTCCATTTATGTGCAATTCTTGCGCGACTAAATCAACTTGCTTCCTTGAAAAACAGTAAATTATTCCGCTTTGATTCGGATGATTTTCTATGAAGTTCAGAACTTGTTCTATCGGCTTGTCTTTTTTTATTACTTGAAGAAAAAGATTCGGTCTGTTGAAACTTGCCATAAATATTTCAGGATTTTCCATCCGAAGATTTTTTATAATATCAGCCTGAACTTGCTTTGTCGCAGTTGCCGTGAGCGCAAGAAAAACTGATTTTGGAAACTGATTTCTTATATGAGTTATTTCCATGTAGTCCGGGCGGAAATCGTGTCCCCATTCGCTTATGCAGTGAGCCTCGTCGATTGCAATGCAGTCAACAGAACTTTTTGATTCCTGAAGCAGCCGAATCATTCTGCCTGAATTCAATCCTTCCGGCGAAACATAAAGAAGCTTGATTTTTCCTGATAAAATTTTTTCGCAGCATTTTTGATAATAGTTTCTTTCAAGAGACGAATTTAAACAGACGGCAGAAATTCCGTAGGATTCAAGTTGCGCCACTTGATCTTGCATTAATGCGATTAACGGCGAAACAACGACTGTAATTCCCGGAAGAATAAGAGCCGGAATTTCATAGCATAAAGATTTTCCGCCTCCAGTCGGCATGACAGCAAGCGTGTCGCGTCCGTCCAAAACATTTTGAATTATTTTTCTTTGCATCGGTCTGAATGATTCATAGCCAAAAACTGATTTTAAAATATCTTCCGGTGTTCTGTCGAATAATGTGTATTCCATAGATGGTTCCTGAAAAAATAATGAATTTTGCAATACGAATTGAAATGAAATGTTTTTTATAGATTCATACAAATGATTATACAAAAATGATTCCAAAAATAAAACCTCCATTTTTCTCTTGAGAGAGTTGCAAAAGCCAGACGAGTTTAAAAGTTCCTCTTGATTTTATTTTTATTTTTTGATATAGTATTTATCACTTGCCGGCTTGGTGGAATGGTAGACACGAAAGACTCAAAATCTTTTGCGCGCGAGCGTGTCAGAGTTCAAGTCTCTGAGCCGGTATCTTTTAGACCGAATTCATTTCGGTCTTTTTTTATGCCAAAAGATTCATTGCGCCTGCTGGCTTTTTAAATTTCACAGCTTCTTCCATTGAATCTTTTCCAATTACATTTTCTTCTTTCATGTCTGAAATTGTCCTTGCAATTTTTATGCAGCTAGAAACGGATCTTGGCGAAAACTCGTAAGCTTCAGTTGCCTCGTCTAAAATTTTTTTTGCTTCCGAATTCATCTGGCAAAATTCTTTTATTTCCGATGGAGAAAGCCTTGAATTTCTTTTTCCACGTTTGCGCTGAATTTTTATTGCCGCCGCGATTTCTTTCCGCAATTCTGATGTTGAAATGCTTTGCGATGAATTTGAATTTTCTATTGAAACTTTTTCAACTTGAATGCTTAAGTCGATTCTGTCCAAAAGCGGCGCGGAAATTTTTTTCCAGTATTGTTCGACTGAGCGGGCAGAGCATAAGCAAAGTTTTTCTTTTGAGCCGTAGTTTCCGCAGGGGCACGGATTCATTGACATCAAAAGCTGAAAATTTGATGGGAAAATTGTGGAGCGTCCGGCTCTGCTTAAAGTTATGCTTCCTGTTTCAAGCGGAACTCTTAAAATCTGAAGAACTGATGTTCTGAATTCCGCAGCTTCGTCTAAGAAAAGAGTTCCGTTGTGCGCAAGTGAAATTTCTCCTGGGCTGCAATGGATTCCGCCGCCGCACATTCCTTCTATTGTAGACGTCTGGTGCGGTTGCCTGAACGGAGCTTTTTTTATTATTCTTGCTCCAGCCTGAAGAATTCCTGCAATCGAATAAATCCGGGTTACGCTTTGACTTTCTTCTTTTGTGAGCAATGGAACTAGCGCAGGAAATCTTTGAAGCGAAAGTGTTTTTCCGCAGCCGGGAGGACCGAACGCGAGCAAGTTGTGTTTTCCTGCCGCGGCGATTTGCAAACCTCTCACAAGTTCTTGTTGCCCGCAAATTTCTTTAAACTCAAATTCTTCCGGCGGAAAAAGAATTCCATTTATTTCAACTGCATCTTTTATTGCGCTTCCGTTTTTTTCTTCAACGTGCGAAGTTTTATAATCAGAAAATGATTCTGGATTTTTTAACGCATTGAAAGCTTCTGTCAAATTTTCTGCGCCAAAAATTTTCATTGTGCGGATTTCCCTTGCTTCTTCCGCATTCGCAGCAGGAACGATGCAATATCTTATTCCGCTTGCATAAGCAGTTGCCGCTGCCGCATGAATGGCTTTTACAGGCCGTATGTTTCCGTTCAGTTCAAGCTCGCCAATCACAAGAATCGGTTCTGTTTGAAATGCAGAATTTTCATTTTCTAAGTTTTCTTTTGCTGACAAAACTGCAAGAGCAATCGCAAGGTCAAAACCGGCTCCCTCTTTTTTCAAATCGGCAGGAGAAAGACTTATAAGAACTCGTTCAGGCGGAAACAAAAGCCCGGAATTTATAATTGCGCTTTTCATTCTTTCTCGCGATTCTTTTACCGCATTGTCCGCAAGCCCGACTATGTCAACGGTAGGAATTCCGCGGCGCAAATCAACTTCAACTGTAACAAGATTTCCTTCGTAGCCAAAAGGCGAAAAACAAAAAATTTTCATGTTTGCTCCAAATAAAAAATTCAAGAATTAAAAACTTTATTATGGAAAAAATAAAAAAAATGCCGCAAATCAAAAAAATTTGATAGAATGTTTTTCTATGGAAATTACAGTTTTGTGCAAAGTCGTTGATAATTTTGGCGACATCGGAGTTGTTTTTCGTTTGTGCCGCGCGCTTTCCGAGTTGAAAAAAAATCTTGAAATTCGGCTTGTTGTAAGCAACCTTGATTCGTTTGCAAAAATTTCAAAAGGCATAGATTCGGCGAAGTCGTTTCAGGAATTCTGCGGATGGAAAATTTTTGACTGGAACGACAATGAGCTTTGCAAAAAAGAATTTTCAGAGAATCCGCCGGAATTTATTTTGGAATGTTTTCAATGCGGCCGCCCGGAATGGCTTGAAGAAATTTTATTTTCGCCTCAGTTTAATTTGAATGTTCAGATTGTGAACGTTGAATATTTGACAGCTGAATCTTGGGCTGATGATTTTCATCTATTAAAAAGCGGCACACGTTCTGCAAAAATAAAAAAAATAAATTTCATGCCGGGCTTTACAAAAAAAACTGGCGGCTTGATTTTGGACAAAAATTTTATGCGTTGTCTTTCTGAAAAAAATTATGCCTTGAATCTTGTAAAACAAAATCTTGATAAAAAAATTTTTTCAGAAAATTTTTCTGATTCATTTAAAATTCTGATTTTTTCTTATCCAAAGAATTTTGATTTTTTAGCTTCCGCGATAAAAGAATTTTCAGTTTCAAAAAAAGTTCTTGTTTTTGTTGCGCCCGGTGCTGGAGCAGATTCAGCAAAAATTTCCTTGGAAAAATTTAAAGTTGATTTTGTCTGTCTTCCGTTTATGCAGCAGGAAGTTTGGGACGCTTTTTTGTCGCTTATGGATTTTTCTTTTGTGCGCGGGGAAGATTCGTTCAGCCGATGTTGTCTTTTGGGAAATCCGTTTATATGGAACATTTATCCGCAGGAAGAAGAATTTCACATTGTAAAACTGAACGTGTTTTTGCAAAAAATAAAAATTCCGCAGATTGAAAAATTTTCTTTTTTGTACAATCGAAATTTTGAAGCTGCTTGCTGCCCAGAAGCTTTGGAAATTCTTGAAGAAAAAAAACTTCCGTCAGAAAATGAAAAAATAAATTCAGAAATGAAAAATGAAATTCTTTCCTTGCTGAAAAATTCTGAAAAGTTAAAACCGGAATTTAAAAAATTTT
This sequence comes from uncultured Treponema sp., assembly GCF_934725225.1. Taxonomy (NCBI): domain Bacteria; kingdom Pseudomonadati; phylum Spirochaetota; class Spirochaetia; order Treponematales; family Treponemataceae; genus Treponema; species uncultured Treponema sp. Next base: position 28,705 of record NZ_CAKVAM010000006.1, on the reverse strand, counting down.
CCGATGAAATTTTAAAGAACGGAAATCTTGCTGAAAATCTTTTGAAATTTCTTGAAACGAAAATTCCGCGCTAAATCAAATTTGTTTTGCCCGCATTTTGAAATGTTGCAATTTTATTTCAGTTCATATATAATCGAATAGCAAGTTTATAATCAAGGAAGTTTATTATGTTATCAACAAACGAAATTAAAGTTGGAACAGCTTTTATGTTTGAAGGCTCTCCTTTTATTGTTCAGAAAATGCTTGGTCAGAAAGCCGGACGTCAGGGAATTACAGTAAAGCTTCGTGTAAAAAATATTGTTACAGGCGGAACTCAGGATTTGGGTCTTGATGCTGGTGAAAAATTTGACGATGTTGACCTTGTAGAAAAAAATGTAAAGCTTTCTTATATCGACGGTGATGATTTTCACTTTATGGATCAGGAAACTTACGAAGATGTTATGCTTTCAAAGGAAGATTTGGGAGACAACGCTGGATACATTTCTCCTGATGATGACTACGATGTAACAATCACATATTATGAAGGAAAGCCGGTTGGCGTAAAACTTCCTATTAACGTTGTGCGCGTAATCACATACTGCGAGCCAGGAATCAAAGGCGATACTTCTGGAAAATCTTTGAAGCCTGCAACTCTCGATACAGGAATGGAAGTAAGAGTTCCTTTGTTCTGCAACACAGATGATAAAATCGTAATCGACACAAGAGACGGTTCATTTGTAGAAAGAGCAAAAGACAAATAAATTTGTTTTTCCAAAGGATTGTTTTTCTTTCCTTTGGAAAGCCATGACCCCCTAGCTCACTATGGATAGAGCGACAGCCTCCTAAGCTGTAGGTAGCGAGTTCGAACCCCGCGAGGGTCAAAGTTACACTTTTAAGATTCAAGGCAGTTTTACGCTGCCTTTTTTTGTTTTAAATCATGCTTTTGCTGAATTTCACTGAAATTCAATTGATAAGAAAAAATTATAGATTTTGAAAGATTGATATGAACTTCTTTTTGCTTCGTCTATTGAAAATCATCAGAAAAAAAAGTATATTTATTCTATATGGAATCAGAAGGCTTAAAGCTATTTCAATTCTGACTCTAAGCATAGGAGTAATCGAATGACAGTTAATGACATCAAGCATGCCAAAATCAAGGCATGGATTGAAGAATGTGTTAAGATGTGTGAGCCGGACAATGTTGTTGTTTGCGATGGTTCTACAGCCGAATATGACCGCCTTATGAAAAAATGCGTTGATGCAGGCCTTGCAACTCCGCTTACAAAAAAGCCTAACAGCTTCCTTTTCCGCTCGCTTCCAAGTGATGTTGCACGTGTTGAGTCACGCACATTCATTTCTTCTGTAAAGGAAGAGGATGCCGGTCCTACAAACCACTGGATTGATCCTAAAGAGCTCAAGGCTACAATGAAAGGTCTTTACAAAGGCTGTATGCACGGACGCACGATGTACGTTATTCCGTTCTGCATGGGACCTCTTGGCTCGCCGATCGCAAAATACGGAATTGAGCTTACAGACTCTGAATACGTTGTTCTCAACATGGACATCATGACACGCGCAGGCGAAAAAGTTTGGGAATATTTCGGCACGGACGGAGACTTTGTTCCATGTCTTCACTCAGTCGGAAAACCGCTAAACAACGGCGAAAAAGACAACGGTGTTTGGCCTTGCGCAGATGTTGAACACAAATACATCAGCCAGTTCCCAGAAGAACGCCTTATCTGGTCTTACGGTTCTGGATACGGCGGAAACGCTCTTCTTGGAAAGAAATGTTTCGCTCTCCGCATTGCAACTGTAATCGCACGCGAAGAAGGCTGGCTTGCTGAGCATATGCTTATCCTTAAGCTCACAAACCCTGAAGGAGAAGTTAAATACGTTACTGGCGCATTCCCTTCTGCTTGTGGAAAAACAAACCTTGCAATGCTTATTCCTACAATCCCTGGCTGGAAAGTTGAAACAGTCGGCGATGATATTGCCTGGATGAAATTCGGAAAAGATGGTCGTCTTTACGCTATCAACCCAGAGGCAGGTTTCTTCGGTGTTGCACCAGGAACATCCGCTGAATCTAACAAGAACGCTCTTGAAGCTGCTTCAAAGAACACAATCTTCACAAACTGTGCTCTTACAGAAGACGGAGACGTTTGGTGGGAAGGAATCGGTTATCCTGCAAAGGGCAAGCTTGTTGACTGGAAAGGCAACGTACGCGATGCTCTTCCAAAAGACAAATCTCCTAAGGGTGAAGAATTCGCTCATCCGAACGCACGCTTTACAGCACCTGCAAAACAGTGCCCTTGTATCGCTTCTGACTGGGAATCTCCAGAAGGTGTACCAATCAGCGCAATCTTGTTCGGTGGACGTCGCCCTTCAACAGTTCCACTTGTACACCAGAGCCGCAACTGGAACCACGGTGTATTCCTTGGATCTATCGTAGGTTCAGAAATCACTGCCGCTTCTACAATCGATGCTTCTCAGGTTGGAAAAATCCGCCGCGACCCGTTCGCAATTCTTCCATTCTGCGGATACAACATGGGCGACTACTTCCAGCACTGGATTGACGTAGGGGCTGCAGCTGCTAAACGCGGTGAAGAAGACAAGCTTCCTAAGATTTTCTATGTTAACTGGTTCCGCAAGGACGAAGACAACAAGGAGCTTCCAGGAGGATTCATGTGGCCAGGATACGGCGACAACAGCCGCGTTCTTGCATGGATTTTTGACCGCTGCGACGGAAAAGACAACTACGTTGACACACCAATCGGATTCATGCCAAAAGACGGTGCTCTCAACCTTGACGGTCTTGCAGACGTTTACAAAGCACAGATTCCAGCAATCACAGCAGTTGACAAGGAAGGCTGGCTCAAGGAATGTAAAGACATCCGCGAAAACCACTATCCAAAGTTCGGCAAACATCTTCCAAAAGAATTGTCCGCTTGCTTGGATGACCTCGAGGCTCGCTTGAATAAAGCATAACAGCTGCGCTAGTTTGCCGAAAGGCAAACTAGGTAAGTTTATCCCGCTGGAATTTTTTCTGGCGGGATTTTTTGTTTCATTTACTTTTTATTTTATCATTGCAATTCATGCATTTCGTGGTATAATGCACTTATTCAAATCTTAATTTTATCAGCCCCATGAAATACTATACATGGGGGGGGTAGAAGTGAAAAGCAAATTTTTATTTGCTCCTTTTTTGTTCTGTTTCGCCATTCTGTTTGTTTCCTGCAATTTCAACAATGATTCCGATGATACTACTGAAATAGACTGTCCTGAGGAAATTGTCTCGCGCGCGTTCCGTTTTGCCGAGCTGTACAAAGATTCTGATACGGTTTACGAGCTGGGCGGTCAGGCTCCTGTGCGCTCTGCGATTGCCATAGATTGCTCGGGGCTTGTCGTGATGTGCTACAAATACGCAATGGTCGATACAAAATATTCTTTGCTTGCTTCGGATATGACGGCATCTTATATGTGCGAAAACGCTTCGTCCCATGTTGCGCTGGAGCAAATGCGGCAGGGCGACTTGATTTTCATGGGCGAGGCTGATTCTTCCAATGTGTCGCATATCGCGCTTTTTGACCGCATGGAAAACGGAAATGTCTATTTTATCGACAGCACGGAAAAAGACGACATCAGCGGTGTTACTTGCCGATATTACGCCGCCAGTGATTCGCACTTTAAGTCGTTCGGCGTGATGAAGATCCAGTACTGATGTAAAATAAATTTTTTAAATCTCGTCGGCATTTTTCTGGCGGGATTTTTTTTGTAACGTAATTATTCTTTCAGTTTGAAATCATTCGAACAGCTTCAACTTTTTGCTTTAAATTCGTGGTGTTTTTCTGTATAATCGGCTTATGAGCATTTCGAGCATATTGTCTATATTCCTTCAGTTTTTTGGCAGTCTTTGTTTTCTTCTTTTTGGAATGAAAATGATGAGCGATGGAATCCAGAAGTCTGCGGGAGACAAACTTCAGGCTGCTCTTCATCTTATGACGGGAAACCGATTTACCGGATTTTTTACAGGCTGTTTTTTGACTATGATAATTCAGTCTTCCGGGGCTACAACTGTCATGGTTGTTTCTTTTGTAAACGCCGGGCTTATTGAGCTAAGCAAATCGATTGCCGTGATTCTGGGCGCAAATGTCGGAACAACGATAACGGCTTGGATTGTCGCGATATTCGGCTTTAACTTTGAAATTTCAGCATTTGCGATTCCGCTTTTTGGCATTGGCTATCTTTTTACAATCATAAAGAAAATTAAAAATCCGGGGCTTGGACAAGCCATTATGGGATTTGGAATTCTTTTTATTGCGTTGCAGTGGCTTTCAAGCACGATTTCGCTTAATTCAGGCGCAATGAATTTTCTTCCGGCTTTGCAGGACAAAGGAACTTTAAGCTATCTTATTGCTTTTTTAATCGGAATTTTTGTTACTGCGATGATTCATTCTTCGTCCGCTATGACGGCGATTGTAATTACGATGGCGTACAACCAGATTCTTACTTGGGAATTTTCCGCGGCAATTATAATCGGAAGCAACGTAGGCTCGACTATAGATTCCATTATGGCTTCGTTTGGGGCAAATGCAAATGCAAAGCGCACAATGCTTGTCCATGTTTTGTTCAATTCTGTAACTGCAATTGTCGCCTTGATTTTTATAAAGCCTTTTACGCAGCTTGTGGATTTAATTGTTCCGGGAACTGTTACAGAAAATATTACAATGCACATAGCGATGCTTCATTCGATGTTTAACATAATCGGCTCTGTTTTCTTTATGCCGTTTGTAAATCCGCTTTGCAAGCTTACGCATCTTATTATAAAAGACGACAAGGCTTCGCTTCCTTCTATATATAAGTTTGAATTTCCTGAACGCGCCGCGCATGAGTCTCCTACAATTCCTGTTGTTTCAGCGCAAATGGAAGTACGACGGATGGCTGATATTTCTGTGCAGATGTTTGACAGGCTTCAGTACGGACTTACTGATTTGTCCGGGCGATTTGTTGTGGACCATTACGATAATCTTGTGCGGGAAGAAGATTACCTTGACCAGATGCAGGAACAGCTTACAAAGTATCTTTTAAAATGTGCCCAGCTTGATATTGATGACAAGCTCCGTGAAAATATCAATGTGATGATTTCGATTACTGGCGAGCTTGAATCTATGTCTGATGACTGCCTGAGCATTGGCGTTTACCTAAAGCGAATAACAGAAAAACATTACGTATTTAAAAAGGAAGATTTTGACCGTTTGATTCCTTATCTTGAACTTGCGCGGCAATTGCTTCAGTTTATCTATAAAAATATTAACAAGGCTCTTTCAAAGGAACAGCTTGATTTTGCGAATGAACTTGAATCTCAGATTGACGCAGAACGCAAAGCTTTGAAAAAAATAGCACGCAAACGGCTTGAAGACGGTGCAGATGTAAAGGCCGAGCTTTTGTACATGGATTTGGTGCGCCAGATAGAAAAAATTGGCGACCGCTGCTTTAACATCGCAGAACAGCTTGCTCTTACAAAATAAAAAAAACTGCCAAAAAGTTTTTTGAAGCGTACTTCATTATGTACTTTTTGACAGCCAGTTTACTATAAATAATTTTAGTTATTTATAGCTGATAGCAATTCCGCTCATATTGTAACTGTTGAATGTAAAAATAAGGAACACTGTTTTTGTTGTGTCAACTTTTACATTTACAACGTCATCGCATTCTGGATACTTTTTCTTTGCTTCTGCATAAAGCTTGCTGTAGCCAGAATTTGTGGCTGAAGATTTTACTTCTACGCGTCCAAGAACTTCATAGCTTTGCGCATCACCCGGAAAAGCTCCTGCATCACTAAGCGGTGTCATAGAAATGCAACCTGTTAATGTTGCCGCCAAAATCAGCATAGACAACAATAAACCTACTCCTTTTTTCATATTTACCTCCAGAAAAAATAGGATATTATATTGTACCCCCCCCGGGATTCTGTCAAGCATTTTTTTATAAAAAACTTTTCTTTGCTTTTTGGAATATTCCGTAGTATAATATTAGTGTAATCTTAAAAAGATTGCGGCGGCAGTTTGCTGCGAATTTAAATATATTTATTAGGAGAAAAACTATGACAAAATCAATATCTGCACAGGGCTTTACTTTGGATTCAGACCAGACAGCTCTTATCAACAAAAAACTGGAACGCATAAGCTACGCTGAAAATCTTATCGTTGACTTGATTATGCACGTAAAGGAAGACAAAAAATTTTACTTTGATACAACTGTTAACTTTAGATGGGGCGGCAATGCTCATGTTACAGGCGATGATTTTGACTTTGCAGCTGCGCTCAACAAAATGATGGATGTTCTTGATACAAAAATCAAGAAAGAAAAAGATAAGGTCCAAGAGAAAAAATAATTTTTTCTTCAAAGAAGTAATCTTTCTTTCAAAAAATAATTTTTTTATCTGAACTTTAAAACAATTCGGGCTGTCTAAAAAGGGCAGCCTTTTTTATTGCCTGTTGTACGAAGATTCTATGCTGAGTTTGCTTCTGTATTTTGCAACTGTTCTGCGTGCAATTTTTATTCCAGATTTTTCCAGTTCCTCTGAAAGTTTTTGGTCGCTCATTTTTTTCCCGGCGGAAGAGCTCAGGATTTTTTTTAGTTCCGACATTGCTTTGTCTTGGCTTATGCTTTTGTTTTTTTGACTTGCAGCGTTTGTGAAAAAATATTTTATGTCAAAAAGTCCCCATTCACATTGAAGAAATTTGCTGTTTGCCATTCGTGAAATTGTTGTTTCGTGGACTTTAAGTTTGTCCGCAATATCCTGCTGCCTTAAAGGAACTAAGTTGCCTTGTCCGTGCAGAAAAAAATCAGTTTGAATCCGCACAATTTCGATGCAAGCCTTTAAAAGTGTGCTTTGCCTGAATTCCAAAATGTCTAAAAAATCTTTTGCTTTTTTGATTTCAGTTTTTATTGATGAAGAATTTTTTGCATTGTTTTTTGCAAGTTTTAAAAATTCCGGGTTAATGGAAACTTGCGGAAAGTTGTCCTTTGCAAGCCGTACATTCCAAGAATTTTTTCCGCTTGTAACAATGTTGTCTTCAATCTGATTTTCTTGAAAATCTTCCTGAATTTTTTCCACATAAACATCTGGAGAAATAAAATGAATTTCTTTTGTGCTGAAATTCCGCGCAGGAAAAGGATCAAGCGTCCGTATAAAATCAATTGCCTTTTCCACATCTTGAATCGTAGGATTTAAGTTTTTGTATTTTTCATTTTGTGAATTTGCAAAAAGTTTTTTTTGTTCTAAAAAATATTCTTGAATTTTCTGGAGAACTTTTTCAGGACGCGGCGGATCAAGGAATTTTAGTTTTCCGTCCAAAATAAAAATTGCAAGAGGCGGCGCATTTTCTTTTTGCTTTGCCTGCACAAGCAGACTTTCTTCTGTGTTTGCAACGCACACTCCGCAAGGTTCAAACTGCCTTACAATTTCAATGCATTTTTCCAAAAGCCCCGGCGTTTGCAGTTTGTCTTTTTTGTCAAGAAGCGAAACTGGAGCAAGAATATAAAATCCTTTTGCATCAAGATTGTAAATGAGTTTTTCGCATAAAATTTTTTCAGTTGCGCCAAGACGCATTGTGTTCAGCTGGGACAAAAGATGTTCCTGCAAAGATTCCCGGTCATCAGCTTTTGCCTCAAGTGCCGCCTGAAAATTTTCGCTTGCTTCTTCGCCGCTTGCAGTTGCTGATGATATTTTTGTTCCGTCCCAGTTTGATTTGCCTTTTGTTATGATTAGCGCAGGATTTTCTTCCGTAGCTTTGTAAATTTCTTCAGTCAAATCTTTTGAGTTCATGGCTAAAAGTTTTAAAGCCTGAATTTGCTTTTGGCTCATTATTTGAATTTGAGACTGAATCTGCCTTTGCTGAAATTCTAATCCTGCCATTGCTTAATTATAATTGCAATTTTTAGAAAATTCAATTTTCGTTTTCTCTTATGGCTAAAATTGAAAAATATCTATATAATTTTTTTATGGAAAATTTTGAGCAGTTTGGAATACAAATCCCGGAAATTCTTTTGCCTCGAAAAAAGGATTTAAAAACTTGGTGCGTTGTGGCGTGCGATCAGTATACGCAGGATTTTGATTATTGGAAAAAAGCAGAGGAAATTGTCGGCAGTTCTCCTTCAACTTTGAATTTGATTTTGCCGGAAATTTTTCTTTCTTCTTCAGATAAAAATGAGCGGATAAAAAAAATCCGCCAGACAATGAAAAAATATCTTGATGAAAATATTTTTGATTCGCCTGAAAAAGAATTTATTTATGTTGAGCGAAAAACTTGCTATGGAAGAATTCGCCACGGTCTTGTTGCTGCGATTGATTTGGAAACTTATGAATGGAAGCCGTTTTCAAAAAGTTTAATCCGCGCTACGGAAGCTACAATTCCAGAAAGAATTCCTGTTCGAAAAGAAATCAGAAAAGATGCGCCGCTTGAGCTTCCGCACATTATGCTTCTGGTGAACGATTCTGAACATTGCCTTGTGGAAGAAGCTGGCATTGAAGCTAAAAAAAATCCGCCGGTTTATGACGGAGACTTGATGATGAATGCCGGCCACATTTCAGGCTGGGCTGTAAAATCAAAAGAAACCTTTGAAAAAATTTCTTCTGCGCTTGAAAAATTAAAAAAGCAAAATTCTGACAGCGACGGAAATTCTTTTTTGTTTGCTGTTGGAGACGGAAACCATTCTTTGGCGACTGCAAAAGCTGTTTGGGACGAATGCAAAAATTCTGATTCGCCAGATTTAAATGCGCGCTATGCTCTTGTTGAAATTGTAAACATTTATGATTCTGGTTTGACCTTTGAGCCGATTCACCGTGTTCTTTTTAATTGCGATGCTTCCAAACTGATTTCTTTTTTAAATGAAAAACTTGACGGCGAGCTTGCAGAAGAAACAAGTGAAAATGTTTTGGAAAAAAATGTAAAAAGTTCCAAGGCAGATTTTGGTTTTGTTTTTAAAGAAAATGAAAAGCAAAAATATTTCAGAATAAAAACAAAAATTCAGGAACTTGCAATTAGCCGTCTTCAGCCGTTGCTTGATGAATTTATTTCATGCAACAAAGAAATTGAAATTGACTATATTCACGGAAATGAAGAAGTTTTCAGGCTTGGCGCGCAAAAAAATGCAGTTGCAATTCTTCTTCCTCCGATTGCAAAAGATTCGTTCTTTGAAACAATTTCTAGTCGCGGACCTTTGCCTAGAAAAAGTTTCAGCATGGGAGAAGCAAGCGAAAAACGGTTCTATCTTGAATGCCGAAAACTTTTTTCAGCCGATAGACTTTCAGTTAATCCTTAAGTATAATCGTTGCTATGATTGTAATGAAATTTGGCGGAAGCTCAGTTGCAAACGCTGACCGCATTAAACATGTAGCCGAAATAATTCAGGCATATAAAGATGAGCGTCCTGTTGTTGTTTTAAGCGCAATGGGAGACACAACAGATCATCTTCTTGAAGCTGCTGACATGGCAGTGAAGGGAACTGTTGACATTGAAAAAATTGAAAAGCTTCATATTGAAACAGAAAAACAGCTTGACGTTTCTGTTCCGGAAATAAAAGAATTGCTTGGCGAATTGAAAACGCTTCTTACTGGAATAAGCATGTTGCATGAACTTACAAAACGCACCAGAGATTATCTTGTGTCTTTTGGCGAACGTATGTCCGTGCGCATGATGTCAGCTTACCTTTGTTCTCTTGGAACTGAATCGAAAGCGTTTGATTCCTGGGACATTGGATTTGTGAGCGATTCAAATTATATGGCGGCTGAACTTTTGGATGAAGTTTGGGAAAATATTCCGAAGCATCTTGATGGATACAAAAACGGAACTTCAAATGAAATTCCTATAGTAACTGGTTTCATTGCCAAAGATAAAAACGGTATCATAACAACTTTGGGTCGCGGCGGAAGCGATTTGAGCGCAACGATGATTGGCGCGGCAATGAAGGCAAAAGAAATTCAGACTTGGAAAGATGTTGACGGAATTATGACAACAGATCCTCGCATTGTAAAAGAAGCCCGTCCTGTTGACGAAGTAACTTACGAGGAAGCGCAGGAGCTTGCAATGTTCGGAAGTCAGGTTCTTCATCCGCGTAGCATGATTCCTTGCAGAAAAACTGGAACTCCTGTCCGCGTAAAAAACAGCTACAACATAAAAAGCCGCGGCACTCTTATTGTTGAAGAGCATACAGGAACTCGTCCGCTTGTAACTGCGATTACAAAAGTAAAAAATGTAACGCTCATAGATATTCAGTCTAGCCGAATGCTTGGAGCCGCCGGATTTCTTGCGCATATTTTCAATCAGTTTTTAAAATGGAATATCAGCATTGACGTGATTGCGACTTCCGAAGTTTCTGTCAGTTTGACTGTTGATGGAAAAGCGGATTTGACAGGGCTTATTGAAGATTTAAAGCGCGTGGCTGATGTCAACGTAAAAACTGGCAAGGCGATTGTTACAATAATTTGCGACGCTTCAAGATCCAGCGTGATTATTGCAAAGGCATTTGACGGACTTTCAAAAGAAGGAATAAATGTTCAGATGATAAGCCAAGGCGCAAGCAAAGTCAACATAAGCATGCTTGTGGATACAAGTCAGGCGGACAAAACTGTTGAAGCGATTCATTCAGTTCTTTTTGCTTAATTTTTGGGAGGATTAAAAATGAAAATTGCATTGGTTGGATATGGAAAAATGGGGCACATGCTTGAGCAGTCCGCATTGTCGTTTGGTCATTCTGTTGTTTCTACAATCGATGTTTTTGCGCCAGATGCCAAAGTGAAAATTTCCGCAGGAGACAGCAAAGCTCTTGCAGATGCAGTTGTGTCTAGCGGCGCGGATGGAATAATTGAGTTTACTCATCCAACTTCTGTTCTTGAAAATATTAAGTCGCTTCTTCCCTTAAAAATTCCTATGGTTGTTGGAACTACAGGCTGGAATGACAAAAAAGATGAAGTTGCTTCTCTTGCTGAAAAATGCGGCGGAACAATTATGACAAGCGCGAATTTTTCCATTGGCGTTAATATTCTTTATAAAATTGTAGAAGATGCCGCTCGCCTTGCAAATAAATTTTCTGAGTATGACGCTGCGATTTGGGAAATGCACCATAATCAAAAAGCTGACAGTCCTTCTGGAACTGCGATTGAAATTGCAAATCATCTGCTTTCTGAATTCAAAAGAAAAAATTCAATTGTAACAAATGAATTCAAGGAAAAGCCTTTGCCTAATCAGCTTCACGTTTCTTCCACAAGATGCGGTTCAGTGCCGGGAACGCACAAAGTTTTCTTTGACTGCGAAGCTGATACAATTGAAATTACTCACACAGCAAGAAGCCGCAAGGGATTTGCAAACGGAGCAGTTCACGCTTTGGAAAATCTTTCTTCCATGCTGAAAGAAGGAAAACTGAAACCCGGCGCATTGTACGGCATGAACGATGTTTTCCCTGAATTGTTTTAAAACTTTAAGGTAATTTTTTTTCATAAATCAGCCGATAAACTAACGGTATGATTATGACTAAAAAATTTGAATATAGAAAAAATATTTTGTTTCTTTCAATTCTTTTTTTGACTGTCTGTTTTTCTTTTGCAGAAACTCATACAGTTGAAAAAGGAGAAACTTATTATTCAATCAGCCGCAAATATGGAATTTCTGTAGATCAGCTTTGTTCTATAAACAATCTTACTGTAAATGATGTTTTAAAAGTTGGACAGAAACTTTCGATTCCAGAAAAAAACACTGAAAAAAATTCTTCGCCTCCAACTTCACCTGCAAAAAATCCGTCTAGCGCAGAAAGAAAATTTGACACATACACAGTTCAAAAAGGCGACACTTTTTATAGAATTGCAAAAGTAAACGGAATTTCTGTTGAAGAGCTTAAGGCTTTGAACAATCTTGATTCCGATACAGTTTTAAAGGCCGGGCAGCGTCTGAAAATTCCTGTTACGATTGTTGATACTTCGGCATCTCTTCCTAGCTTGCCTTCAAGTGATCCGCGCAAATATTCTGAGAAAAAAGGCGACTCAAGTTTGACTTGGCCTGTAAAAAATCCGACGGTAACTTACATGAACGGAAAAGTCAGCGGTGTTCAGCTTAGCGCGCAAAAAAATGAAAGTGTAACTGCAATCCGCGCCGGAACCGTTATGTATGTTGGAAACTACAGAGGCTACGGGCAGGTTGTTTTTGTTCAGGCGAAAACCGGACACATCTATGTTTATTCAGGACTTGGCTCTATCAAAGTCCGCAAAGGCGATTATGTTGTGTTTGGCGATTCTTTGGGAACTGCGGGAACAGACAGCATAAAAGGTACAACTCAGGTTTGTCTGATGGTTTTTCAAAAGTCAAATCCTATTGATCCTGCGAAAGCTCCAAGAGGCTAGCTTTGTTTGCCGGTCGCCTTTTGAAATTAAATTTTGTCGAGCATTGTCTTTTTTATTCTGCACATAAAAAATGAAGAAAGACTGATTGCAAAAACTTCCGCAACGAGAAAGCAGAACCAAACATTTTCAAGTTTTCCACTGCGCGAAAGAAAATATGCCACAGGAAGCAAAATGACCAGCTGCCTTACAAAAGAAACCGTCATGCTTAAAAAAGATTTTCCTAAAGCTTGAAAAGTTGAGCCTAGCGTAATTGCGATTGCCGCTCCGATAAAACTTGGCGCGATAATTCTCATTGCCGTGCATCCAATTCCAAGCATGTGTTCGTTTGCTTTAAAAAGCATCAAAAGTTCCGCTGGGAAAAGTTCAAAAATTACAATGCCAAATATCATAATTGAAACCGCAATTGAAATTGTTGACTTTACAGTTTTCTTGATTCGTTCTGCGTTTCCTGCTCCGTAGTTGTACGAGACAATCGGAACCATTCCAGTTGTAAGTCCGAACACCGGCATAAAGATAAAGCTGTTCAGTTTAAAATAAACTCCGTAGACTGCGATTGCCGTTGCGGAAAAAGTTCCAAGGATTAAATTCATTCCGTAAGTTGTAACAGAATTTATAGACTGAAGAAGAATTGAAGGAATTCCGATTTTATAAATCTGGCCGATTATCAGAGAGTCCGGCTTGAATCCTTTTAGTTTAAAATGTATGTCAGGATTTTTTTTCAGATTGAAATAAAGCGAAACTATTGCGGAAAAAATTTGTCCGATGACTGTTGCCCAAGCCGCGCCTGCCATTCCCATTTTAGGAAAAGGTCCGATTCCAAAAATCATAAGCGGGTCAAGAATTATGTTTGTGATTGCTCCAACAAGCTGCGTTATCATCGTGTAAAAAGTTCTTCCTGTTGCCTGCAAAAGTCTGTCCGACATTGTTGAAACAAAAAGCGCGAACGATGCCATTGTTATTATTTTTAAATATTCACTTCCGAATTGAATAATCTGTTCGTCGGCAGTCTGTGTTTTTAAATAAGGTTTTGTAAAAAGAAATCCGAGAATAAAAAAAGCAATAAAGCTGCAAACTGAAAGGAAGAGTCCGTTCATGGCGATTTTGTTTACTGCATCGCTGTCTTTTTGTCCAAGCTTCATTGCTAGAAGCGCATTTACACCAACTGCTGTTCCTATTGAAAGTGCAATCATCAGTGTTTGAACAGGAAATGCAAGTGATATTGCAGTCAGCGCATTTTCATTTATCTGCGCAACAAAAATACTATCAACAATGTTGTAGCATGCCATTACCAGCATCGAAAGCATAATCGGCAATGACATATTTAAAAGAAGCTTTGTTACAGGCATTACGCCCATTTTGTTTTCTTTGATATTTTCTGACATTCGCCAATGTTATATTAAATTGTTTCTTTTTTCAATTAGTATTTTTGTTTTAGAATAATTCTGCCTGAATCAGATTTTTTTTGATTTTGTTCATTGAAAAATTTTTCTGTCTGTCCATTGTGTCGCTTATTATCCGCTTGAAAATTTCCATGCATAATCTTGCGTCGTCGTTTGCGCGGTGGGCGGCTTTTGCTTCTATTCCGAATCTTTTTGCAAGGCTTTGAAGTTTGTACTGACCTTTTTCCTGCTCCTTTATGAAATCAGGATATGCCCATCTTGAGGCGTTCAATGTGTCTATGCAAATGTTTGGAAGTTCTGGATGGCTGAATCTTTTTAGCTCTGAATTTACAAAGCCTAAGTCGAACTGCGCATTGTGCGCTACAAGAACTGTTTCTTTTCCGCCGATAAAACTTAAAAACTGCGGGACAGCTTCTTTTGCGCACGGACAGCATGAAATCATTTCGTCTGTGATGTGAGTGAGGTCTTTTATAAACTGCGGAAGTTCTATTGGCGGCTTTATTAAAATATCGAATGGCTCTCCAATAAGTCCGTCGCAGTTGAATTTTACAGCACCGATTTCTATTATGAATTCTTTTTCAGCTTTTAGTCCTGTGGTTTCTGTATCGAATGCCACAAAAGTTTTCCCTGAATAAAATTCTTTTGCGAGGTTTCTAAAGCTGTTGAAGATTTTAAATGCCATAAGTTGAAAAAAAATGGCATCCGCAAAAATCATTACGGATACCATTATTGTTTTTTTTAGATTCAGCCTGCTGCGTTAAGAACTGCGTTTATTTCTTCTGAAATATCTGAGCAGAGTTTGTCGGCAGCTTTCTTTGCTTCTTCCAATGCTTCGTCTGTTTTTGCAGAAACTGGAACTGTGCTGTTGATGTAGAACTTAATCTTTGGTTCTGTTCCGCTTGGGCGTGCGCTTACAATTGTTCCGCCTTCAAGAACAAACTGAAGAACATTGCTCTTTGGCCAAGGAAGACTTTCTTTTACAGATGGATTTGCCGGATCAAAAGCAACCTGCTGCTGGATGTCGCGAATCTTTACAACTTTTTTTCCGCCGAGAGAAGTCAGTCCTTCTGTGCGGAGTTTTGTCATGATTCCGCCCATGATTTTTGGACCTTGTACTCCAGGGAAATATTTGCTGATTGCGCGGTCTTCAAAAAGTCCGTATTCCTTGTACATATCGTTCAAATGTTCAAGAAGAGATTTCCCTTTGCTTGCCCAGTAAAGAGTCATTTCTGCGCACATTGCCGCTGCTGAAATTCCGTCCTTGTCGCGTACTTCTGTTTCTACAAGATAACCGTAGCTTTCTTCAAGTCCGAATACGTAGTTTCCGCTTCCGTCTTTTTCCATCTGGCCTTCATCATAAGCAATCCACTTGAAGCCTGTAAGACATTCTTTTACAGCCACATTGTATTTTTTTGCAATTGAATCAACGAAAGGTGAAGTTACGATTGAGCGGATAAGAACTGGTTTTTCAGGCATCTTGTTGAATTCTTTTTTTGAAAGAAGAACATAGTCTGCAAGAAGCGCGCCCATCTGGTTTCCTGAAACAAGAACGTATTTTCCGTTTTTGTCTGGGAATGCAGTTCCGAATCTGTCTGCATCTGGATCTGTTGCCATTACAACATCAGCTTTTTCTTTTTCTGCAAGTTCAACTGCCATTTTAAGTGCTGGGGCTTCTTCTGGATTTGGCTTTTCTACTGTCGGGAAGTCGCCGTTTCCTTCGCGCTGTTCTGGAACTGTGATTACATTCAGTCCAAGATCTCCAAGAACTTTTTCAACGTGCATTGCGCCAGTTCCGTGGAGCGGAGTGTATACAACTTTTACGCTGCTTGCTTTTTCTTTTATGAGTTCAGGACGATAAAGATTTGACTTTATCATTGCCTGGAATTTGTCATCGATTTCCTTGTCGATTAAAACGATTTTTCCTGCCTTTACAGCTTCGTCTTTTTCGATAAGCTTTACTTCTTTTACTGCGTTGACTTCATCGATGATTCCTTTGTCATGCGGCTCAACAACCTGCGCGCCATCGTCCCAGTAAGCTTTGTAGCCGTTGTACTGAGGCGGATTGTGGCTTGCAGTTACAACAACGCCAGTTTTGCATCCAAGAATTCTGATTGCGTAAGAAAGTTCTGGAGTAGGGCGAAGCGAAGTGAAAAGATATGCTTTGATTCCGTTTGCGGCAAAAACTCTTGCAGTGATGTCAGAAAATTTATCGTGGTTGTGGCGGCTGTCATAAGCTACACATGCGCTCAATGTGCCGTTCTTTGCTTCTTCTGGAAATGCCTTGATTAAATAGTTTGCAAGACCTTGAGTTGCTTTTGAAATGTTGAGTGTGTTCATGCGGTTTGTTCCGCCGCCCATTACACCGCGAAGTCCGCCTGTTCCAAATTCAAGGCTCTGATAGAAACGGTCTTCTAGTTCAGCCATGTCTTTTTTTGCAACTAAATCTTCAACTTCCTTGCGGAAAGAATCGTCTTTTTCTTCTGCAATATATTTTGCAGCTCTTTCAAGTATTTCTTTCTCTTCCATAATATCTGCTTCCTTTTATTTAAAAATTAACTAAGTCTAACATAGTTGATTTTTTTTTTCTATAGCTCTGATTCTTTGCTTAAAAGTTTTCCCAATGTTTGGTTGCAGCCAAGTTCATTAAGCAAAGTTTTCATTCTGATTTTTGATTCTTGTTTAAAATTGTCTGACTGTTTTTTTACAGCGCGGATTAAAATGTTTTTTGGAGTGTGGCTCATGTCGATGAATTCCAAAACCTGAACTGAGTATCCGTATTGCTCAAGAAGTTCCGCTCGGATTGCATCAGTTGCAATTGCGGCAAATCGTTCACGTAGAATTCCAAATCTTTCAATTGAAGCGAACGGACTTTCTGCTTTGGCCTTTTGTTTTTCAAGCTGGATGTTTATTTCGTGCTGGCAGCAAGGAACAGAAAGAATTGCTTTTGCGTTATGCTTAACTGCATAGTCGAGCGCGAAGTCTGTTGCTGTGTCGCAAGCGTGAAGTGTGATTATTATGTCCGGATTTTTTTCAGATGAATAATCCGCAATGTTTCCAATTTTGAATTCAAGATTTTTGCATCCAAGTTTTTTTGCAAGTGAATCGCAGTTTTTTATTACATCTTCTTTTAAATCAAGTCCTGTTATGCAGACGGGAATTTTTTTCAGCTCGGTTAAAAAATAATAAACTGCAAATGTCAAATAAGATTTTCCTGAGCCGAAGTCAACAATTCTTAGCGGATTTTCTTGCGTGTAAGAAGTTCCGTTCAGCTTTTCAATGCTTTCAATTATGTCATTTATAAATTCTAGGAATCTATTTATCTGCCGGAACTTGTCGTATTTTTGCGCGACTACTTTTCCGTCTTTTGTCATAACTCCAAGCTCAACTAAAAACGGAACTGGATTTCCTTCTTGCAAAATATAATTTTTTATTCGGTTGAAATTATTTGAAAACTTTTGTTCCGCTGAAAAATTTTTTGCAGCTTTTCTGAAAACTTTTATTTCGCCTTTTTTGTTTGCCATTGTTGTGATTTCTTCGGTGTCCGTTTTTACAATGCAGTTTTTAAAAGCTGTTCCTGCGTGCTTTTCAATAAATTCCCGCGCTTGTTCCGCAGTGAAACTTTTTTGGAATGCCTGCTTTTCCGTAAAAAATTCAGCTTGAAATTCATTTTGCTTTTTTGCGGAAGGAGACGGATTTTTCCAGATTCGAATTTTTATATAAGGCTTGCCAAAAATTTCCGGGCAAGTTTTTGACGGCTTTGAAAATACTGCGCTTAAAATCATATTTTTATATTAGCACAAACATTTGTTTTTGAGGATAGCGCATTTTTTTTATGACTTTACATTTTTATTCTAAGTGATATATTTCTACGGAAAGGGTTACAAAAATGACAGTTAAAAAAGATTTTTCTGAAGGTTCGCTTTTTAAAAATATTTTAATTTTCAGTTTGCCTCTCATTTTTACAAATCTTCTCCAGACTTTTTTCAACATGACTGATATTGCTGTTTTGGGACGCTTTGCAAATCCGTCTTCTGTTGGCTCGGTTGGCTCTACGACAATTCTTGTTTTTTTGTGCACTGGAATTCTTATTGGTTTTGGTTCTGCCGTTAACGTTATTGTGGCTTTTTTTATAGGCGCAAAAAATGAAAAGGACATTTGCGAAACTGTTCATACATCCGCGATTGTTTGCCTTGTTGCCGGATTTCTTGTTGGTGCTGCCGGAATAATTTTTTCCCGCTCCGTTTTAAATTTGATGAGCACAAAGCCGGTTCTTATTGAAGGCGCGGTTTTGTATTTTAGAATTTACATGGTCGGGCTTCCTGCTCTTGCTTTTTATAATTTCGGAAATGGAATTCTTAGCGCGGAAGGAGATACGAAGTCGCCTTTGCTTTTTCTTTTTATTTCTGGAATTTTCAATGTTGTTCTGGATTTGCTTTTAGTCATTCATTTTAAAATGGATATTGCTGGAGTTGCAATTGCAAGCGTTGTAGCTCTTTATGTTTCAGCATTTCTTGTTTTTATAAAACTGCACAGAAAAACTGATTCTCTTGCGTTGCGCTTTTCCAAGCTTAAAGTCAACAAATCAAAGCTTGTTCGCCTTTTGAAGATTGCAATTCCTGCCGGGCTGCAGAATGCGATTTTTGGATTTGCAAATCTTTTTATTCAGATTGGAGTTAATTCTTTTGACGCTTCTATGGTTGTTGCAAATTCCGCGGCTTCAAATTCAGATCCGCTCGTTTACAATATTATGAGCGCGTTTTATGTGGCTTGCTCAACTTTCATAGGACAGAATTACGGCGCTGGAAAAAAATCCAGAGTTTTAAAAAGTTATTTTATAAGTCTTGCCTGCTCATTCTGTTTTGCATTGTTCTTGGGAATTTTGCTTTTTGTCTTTGGAAGAAATTTTATTTCGATTTTTATTTCAGATTCTGCGATTATAGAACTTGGGATGAAGCGGCTTTCGATAATGGCTTGGTCTTATTGCATTTCAGCATTTATGGATTGCACAATTGCGGCTTCCCGCGGACTTGGACAGACTTCCGTTCCGACTGTAATTGTTATTCTTGGCTCGTGCGTTTTTAGAATCGCCTGGATTTTCACCGTGTTTGCATATTTTAAAACAATTGAATCTCTTTATTTGCTTTTTGCATTTTCCTGGACAATTACCGCTGCGGCTGAAATTTTTTACTTTGCAAGACTTTACAAGCGGAAGTTTTCAGTTTCTGCATTAAAAGCACAGCAATAAAATTTTCTTTCAATTCTGGCGGAAGTTTGAAACTGGCGCATATTAATTGAAAATTATTACTATATAATTTATAATGGTTTAATCATGGGAAAGGTATTTGTTTTTGTTAATCAGAAAGGTGGCGTTGGCAAGACTACATCTGCTATAAATATCGGGGCGTATATTGCTGTCGGCGGAAAAAAAGTTCTGCTCGTTGATTTTGACAGTCAGGGAAATATGTCCAGCGGCGTTGGAGTCAGCAAAAAAAAGCCTACCATTTACGAGCTTCTTGCGGGGCAGTCCACTATTGACGAAACTATAAAGCATTCAGGTGTAAAAAATCTTGATGTCATAAGCGCGTCTATTGATTTGTCTGGCGCGGCGATTGAGCTTGTAGATCAGGAAAACCGCGAGTACTTTTTAAAGAACGCCCTTGCTCCTGTCCGTGAAAAATATGATTACATTCTGATTGACTGTCCGCCTTCCCTTGGAATTCTTACATTGAACGGACTTGCCGCCGCAGATGCTGTTCTTGTTCCGATGCAGTGTGAATATTTTGCGCTTGAAGGAATCACTCTTCTTTTGCAGACAGTAAAAAAAGTTCAGGAAAGCATAAATAAAAATCTTGTAATCGGCGGAATATTTTTTACGATGTATGATTCAAGAACTCGTCTTGCGCAGGATGTTGTTATGCAGGTAAAAAGCTATTTCAAGGATGTTGTTTTCAATACGATTATTCCGCGCAACGTAAGACTTTCAGAAGCTCCTTCCCATGGCGAGCCGATTTGCATTTATGATCCGAATTGTGTTGGCGCAAAAAGCTATCAGAGACTTGCAGAAGAGGTAACCAGCCGTGGCTAAACATCAGGGATTAGGAAAAGGCCTTGGAGCCTTGATGCAGGAAGCTGATTTGTCCGAGGAAATTTCTGAGAATGGTGTTCAGCTTAAGGAAAATGCGTCTCCTGTAAATTTAAATC
Source organism: uncultured Treponema sp. (assembly GCF_934725225.1). Taxonomy (NCBI): domain Bacteria; kingdom Pseudomonadati; phylum Spirochaetota; class Spirochaetia; order Treponematales; family Treponemataceae; genus Treponema; species uncultured Treponema sp. Next base: position 8,731 of record NZ_CAKVAM010000006.1, on the reverse strand, counting down.
TTCCAGCTGGAATTTCTTCCGACGAAAACGGAACGCTTTGGGTTGATCCGGCTCTTTTAAAACCGAATCCTCGTCAGCCGCGAACTTACTTTGATGATGAAAAACTTGCGGAACTTACAGAGTCAGTGCGCAAGGAAGGAATTCTTTCGCCTGTAATAATAGAAGATGCAAACGACGGAACATTTTTTATCATTGCTGGTGAACGCCGTACTCGCGCAGCAAAAGCCGCAGGGCTTACAAAAATTCCTGTTCAGCTTAGAAAATATTCAGAGCAAAGGAAACTTGAAGTTGCACTTATAGAAAATATTCAGCGTACAGATTTGAATGCGCTGGAAGAAGCCCAGGCTTATTATGATTTGATGGAGCTTGGAAATTTGACGCAAGATCAGGTTGCGGAGCGTGTTGGAAAAAACAGATCGACTGTTGCGAACTGCCTTCGGCTTTTAAAGCTTCCAGAGGATATTCAAAAAGCGCTTGTTACAGATTCAATTTCTTCTGGACACGCGCGTGCTATTTTGAGCTTGGAAAATGATTCTGACAAGCGGATTCTTTTTGGAAAAATAATCGGGCAGGGACTTTCCGTAAGGCAGTCTGAAAATATTGCCAAGGAAATGAAAGGCGGAATTTCTTCGGCTGCAAAAACTGATTTTAAACCAGAGCAAAAAAAAGATCCGAATCTTGCGGCACTTGAACAAAAACTGATTGAGCGGCTTGGAACAAAAGTTCAGTTGAAAGGCGGATTCAGCAAGGGAACAATTTCTATAAATTATTTTTCTTCTGAAGATTTGGACCGCATTTTTAACTTGATTGTACCGGACGCAAACTTGTAGTTTTGCAAAAATTATTTCTTGATAAAAAATGTCTGCAAAAAAACAAAGTCGTAAAAGAACTGCAAAAAAAAGAACTCCTCGCAAAAAGAAGCCAAAGATAATTCTTGACAACAAAAGTGTTATGCTTTTGTCCGCGTCGATTGTTTTTTTGTGCGCAGTTTTTCTTTCCATGGCTTTTGTTTTTTCGTCTCCAAAAAAAGAGAAGCAGCCAAAAGTTGCAAATGTTGAGCAGCTAGTTTTGCGTCAGGAACAAAAAAACAAGCCTGCTGAAAAAAATAAAATTTCAGAAAGCAAAAATCAGCCGAAAAAAGTTCAGTCTGAAAAAAAAGAAGCTGTTCAAAAGCCAGTTGAGATTCAGCCTGAAATAAAAAAAATTCCAGTTGAAAAAAAATCTGAAGAAAAAAAGCCTCAGCCAGTTTCCAAGCCGGAAGTGAAAAAAGAAGAGCCGAAAATTGCTTCTGTAAATCCGCCTGCGAAAAAAACTGAAGAAATAAAAGTTGAAAAATATTCGATTCCGCCTGCAAAAAACGGAGCGACTCTTGTTTTTATAATTGATGACGGCGGATACGACACTTACAATTTAAAGCTTTACACGAGCCTTCCTTTTCCGATTGCGATTGCGGTTCTTCCAAAACTTGCACATTCAAAAGATTGTGCGGTCATTGTAAGAAATTCTGGACAGGAACTTATGCTTCATCAGCCAATGCAGGCCCAGAATTTAAAGCTTAATCCCGGAGAGGGCGCGATTTTGCCAGATATGTCTTTGAGCGAAGTTTACAGGCAGGTTTCAGAAAATATTGCGGAAATCGGTCCGATAAAAGGGCTTAATAACCATGAAGGTTCCCTTATAACTTGCGATGTTATGAAAATTGGAGCGGTTCTTGATGCGGTTCTTGACAACGGAATTTTCTTTGTGGATTCCAGAACTTCCGCGCAGACAAAAGCTCCTCAAGCCGCATTGGAACGCGACATGAAAATTCTTGAGCGTGATGTTTTTATTGATGATATAATTTCCAAAGATGAAATGCTTGCTCAAATTTACCGCGGACTTGGAATTGCAAATAAAAATGGAAAAGTTATAATGATTGGCCACGTTGATAAATCTGCAAAGATTCTTCCGCAGCTTTTGAACGATATGTATCCGTATTTAAAACAAAAAGGATACAAGTTTGCTTTTCCGTCGCAGATTCAAAAATAATTTTACTTGGAATGTATTGGAGTATATATGAAAGTTCTTGGAATAGAATCTTCTTGTGATGAAACTGCCTGCGCGATTGTTGAAGACGGCAGAAAAATTTTAAGCAATGTTGTTGCAACTCAAATTCCGTTTCATCAGATTTACAAAGGCGTTGTTCCAGAAATTGCAAGCCGCAAGCACGCTGAATGGATTCTTCCGGTTGTGCGACAAAGCCTTGAGGAATCGCATTTGACACTTGATGAAGTTGATGCTATTGCTGCTACAAATCGTCCGGGACTTATGGGCGCGCTTTTGGTCGGGCTTACTTTTGGAAAAACTTTGGCATGGGCTTCGGGCAAACCTTTTATCGCTGTTAACCACATGCTTGGCCACATGTATGCCGCTCATCTTGAAAATGATATTCCTTATCCGTACATTGGACTTTTGGTTTCCGGCGGACACAGCATTATTTCAAAAGTGAACGGCTTTGACGATTTGGAAATTTTAGGAACTACAATTGATGACAGCGTTGGCGAAGCGTTTGACAAGGTTGCAAAATATTACGACTTGGGTTATCCGGGAGGAGTTATAATTGACAAGCTTGCTAAGAGCGGAAATCCAGATGCGTTCAGTTTCCCTCTTCCAAAACTTGACAAAGGCGATCATCGTTATGACGTTTCTTTCAGCGGATTGAAAACTGCTGTAATTCATCAGGCTGATATGTTTTTAAATTCAGGCTTTGAAAAATCAGTTGAAAATATCGCGGCGTCTTTTCAGGAAACTGCTTGCAGAACTTTGGTTTCAAGATTGCTTAGGGCGGTGGAAGATACCGGGCTGAAAACTGTTGTTGCTGGCGGCGGAGTTGCTGCCAATTCACGGCTTAGAGCAATGCTTGCTGAACATAAAGAAATAAACTGCATTTTTCCTCCTTTAAAATTATGCGGAGACAATGGCGCGATGATTGCCGGTGTTGCGTATCATTTTCTTAAGCGAGGCGAAACAAGTCCGCTGAACACAACAGCTTGCGCAAGAATTCCGCAGTTTAAAAGAGGACTTGCAAATCTTGAGGCTTTTGGACGAAGATAATTTTTGCGCTGAAATTCAGTTTGCCTTTTTAAGAATGCTCTGACTTTTACAAATCCGTATATTTTTGTATAATGGAAAATAGTTTCAAAAATCGTCTGGCTTTTGAAGCTCTTTTTATAGGAAAGTACATTTTAAAACTTTTGATTTTTAGAGGAAGTTTTTATATCGAGGTTCAACTATGACAAAAAAAAGTGATAATGCTTGTAAGGGTGTTGCCCGCGCGCCGCACCGCTCTCTTTTTTATGCTTCTGGTTATACTGATGAGGAATTGGATCAGCCGCTGGTTGGTGTTATCTGCGCAAAAAATGAACTTATTCCGGGGCACATTGAGCTTGACCGGATTGCGGAGGCTGTTAAGGCTGGCGTTAGAATGGCTGGCGGAACTCCGATTGAATTTCCTGCGATTGGCGTTTGTGATGGAATCGCGATGGGCCACGAGGGAATGAAATATTCGCTTGTAACACGCGAGCTTATTGCCGACAGTGTTGAATGTGTTGCGAAGGCTCACCAGTTTGACGCTCTTGTTATGATTCCTAACTGCGACAAGATTGTTCCGGGAATGCTGATGGCTGCCGCGCGCCTTGATTTGCCGACCGTTTTTGTTTCTGGCGGTCCGATGATGCCGGGACATCTTCCTGGAAATGACAAGTCGAATCCTTATTCGGGCAAGAATCTTTCGCTTACTGATATGTTTGAGGCGGTTGGCGGTCTTGCTGTTGGAAAAATCACCGAGGAACAGCTTAAGGAAATGGAGCACCGCGCTTGTCCGGGCTGCGGAGCTTGCTCTGGAATGTTCACCGCGAACTCAATGAACTGCCTTACTGAAGTTTTGGGGCTTGGACTTCCTGGAAACGGAACAATTCCTGCCGTAACAGGTGAACGAATCGCGCTTGCAAAGCACGCTGGTATGGCTGTTATGAATTTGTATAAAAAAGGAATTACCGCGCGACAGATGATGACGGCTGAAAATTTCCGCAATGCGTTGACTGCGGACATGGCGCTCGGCTGCTCTTCCAACACAATGCTGCACGTTCCGGCTATTGCGCACGAGGCTGGAATTGACATTGACTTGCACGAGGTTAATAAAATTTCTGAGCGGACTCCAAATCTTTGCCACTTGGCTCCTGCAGGGCACACTTTTATGTGCGAGCTGGATGATGCGGGCGGTGTGCAGGCGGTTTTGGCTGAACTTGCAAAAAAGAACCTTATAAATACATCTTTGATTACCGCCACAGGAAAAACAATCGCAGAAAATATTGCCGGCGTTAAAAACCGCAATCCTGAAATTCTTCGCCCGATTGAAAATCCGTTCAGCGACAACGGCGGAATTGCAATTTTGTTTGGAAATCTTGCCCCGAACGGAACAGTTGTAAAACGTTCAGCCTGCGCAAAAGAACTTATGCACCACACTGGACCTGCGCGCGTGTTCAACGATGAAAGCGAGGCAATGGAAGCTGTCCAGAAATCCCAGATTAAGCCGGGCGATGTTGTTGTAATCCGCTATGAAGGTCCAAAAGGCGGTCCTGGAATGCGTGAGATGCTTGCGGTTACAGCGGCTCTTGCAGGTCAGGGCTTGGACAAGCAAGTTGCGCTTATCACCGATGGGCGATTCAGCGGTGCTACACGTGGCGCTTCTCTTGGACACTGTTCGCCTGAAGCGGCTGTCGGCGGTCCGATTGCGCTTGTTCAGGAAGGCGACAAAATCACTTTGGACATAAACAACTACAAAATCCATCTTGAAGTAAGCGACGAGGAGCTTGCCGCACGCAAGGCAAAGTGGATTGCCCCGGAGCCGAAAGTAAAAACCGGCTACCTGGCACGCTATGCTAAACTTGTTTCCAGTGCCGATAAGGGAGCGATTCTACAGTAGCCAATGTTCTGCGAGTTTGCCGAATGGCAAACTCGGTAAGCAGCCGCAGGCTGCGGCCGGACAAAGGTGCAATTCTTCAGTAAATAAAAAATAGAAAGGAATATTGAAAAATGAAAATTACAGGTTCACAAGTTGTTATAGAATGCCTTATAGAGCAGGGAGTTGATACTGTTTTTGGTTATCCGGGCGGAAATATTCTTAACATTTATGACGCTCTTTATAAAAATTCAGGCAGAATAAATCACATATTGACTGCGCATGAACAAGGTGCTGCCCATGCCGCGGATGGGTATGCGCGCGCAACAGGAAGAGTCGGAGTGTGCATGGCAACAAGCGGTCCGGGTGCTACAAATCTTGTTACAGGAATCGCAACTGCGTACATGGATTCAAGCCCGATTGTCGCAATAACTTGCAACGTTCCAAACAATCTTTTGGGAAAAGACACGTTTCAGGAAATCGACATTACAGGCGTAACTATGCCGATTACAAAGCAGAATTTCATGGTTCGCGATGTAAAGGATTTGGCAAAAACTATCCGTGAAGCATTTTTCATCGCAAAGACTGGCCGTCCCGGTCCTGTTCTGATTGATATTTTAAAAGACGTTACTGCTGCGGAAGTTGAATTTGAGCCGCTTTCAAAAGAAAACGAAAGAAACGACATTCTTATAGAAAATCATTCAAATTTAAAAAGAATTGCTGAAATAAATATTCCTTCAGAAGAGAACATAAAAAAAGTTGCAGAGCTTATAAATAATTCGGAGCGTCCTTTTATTTATGCTGGCGGCGGAATTGGAATAAGCGGCGCGGAAAAAGAACTTCTGGAACTTGCGGAAAAAGCGAACATTCCTGTAAGTGAAAGTCTCATGGCACGTTCATCGTTCCCGGCAAATCATCCGCTATGTACTTGGATGATTGGAATGCACGGAACAAAAGCAAGCAATATGGGCGTTACAGAATGCGACCTTTTGATTTCACTTGGCTCAAGATTCAGCGACCGTGTTATTTTGGATTCTTCTAAATTTGCGCAGAATGCAAAAGTTGTCCACATTGACATTGACCCTGCGGAAATTAATAAAAATATTCCGGCTTACACATCTCTTGTTGGAGATTTAAAGCAGATTCTTAACCGCCTTATTCCTTCCGTTGAAAAAAAAGAACGCAAGAAATGGATTGAGCAAATTCAGGCGTGGAAAAAAGAATATCCTGAATGTTACGACAAAAAGCCAGAGCATTCTATAAATCCAAAATTTATCTGCGAATGTATAAACAAGATTGCAGGCGAAAATACATTTATAACAACTGAAGTTGGGCAGCATCAGATGTGGACTGCTCAGTTTTATCCATTTACAAAGCCTAGAACTTTTATAACTTCCGGCGGACTTGGAACAATGGGATTTGGAACTGGTGCTGCGATGGGAGTTCAGTTTGCGGACAAAAATAACTGCGTTGTTCATATTGCAGGCGATGGCTCATTCCGCATGAACTGCAACGAACTTGCGACAATTCAGCATTATAATCTTCCGATTGTAATTATTGTTGTGAACAATCACGCGCTCGGAAATGTAAGAATGTGGCAGCGTCTTTTCTACGGAAAAAGATTCAGCCAGACAACTCTTGACTTTGGACCTGACTGGTGCAAGCTTGCCGATGCTTACGGAATTAAAGGTTACAAGGCGAGCAATGCAAAGGAATTTGAAAAAGTTTTCAAGGAAGCTTTTGATGCAAAAAAACCGGCTGTAATCGATGCTGAAGTTGACATTGACGAAATGGTTCTTCCTATGGTTCCGGGCGGAAAACCAATCTACGACATGATTATGAAACTCAGCGAAGAGGATATGAACTGATATGAAAAAGGAGCTCAGAGGGGAAGAGCGTTTTAATGAAATTGGGCGCATTGATTGCGAACGTATCTGCGCCTTGCCCGGAGTCCTTGAAGATATAAGTATGTCTGGATTCAGTGCGCATTTTCCAAATCCTGTCTTTGTAGATACGGAAGATGAGTATACTGTTTTTATAACTTTTTCTCGGCAGGATTTTTCACGTCCGCTTGAATTTGTCTGTGTTCCAAAATGGAAAAAAGAAGACGAAAGTGAAACTGAAATTGGATTTAAAATTTTGCGTTCTCCGGATTCTCCTGCATTGGCTTCTTTTATAAACAGCCTTCAGGAAAGTTCCGAGGAAAATCCTGATCTTGCTGACATGATTATTTCCCCAGAAGCGGAATTTGTAAAATGAGCACTTCAATAGAAAAAATTTCAGGCGCGGCGTTTCTTCCTTTTCCAGAAATGGATGGAATTCTAAGAGACGAGCTAAAAGAACGTTTTTCTGTTTCTATGAAAAATGCTGTTGCTTACGGAGAACTTCTTTACATTCCTGACTACAACGTAAAAAATTCTGACGGAACTTTTAAAGTTCCTTACTTTTGCAGAAGCGCGATGCTTGAACCTTTCATTTTGAAATTCGATTCAATTGGAGAAGCCGCCAGCGAACTGAAAAAAATTCAACGTTCCTGGGCTTCTTGCAGTTCAACTTGTTTTAGAAGAGCCGCATTGATTCAAGAAAAACTTCCGTATATAAATTTCAAGCCGAAAAATTTTCCTGTAAAACTTCCTGCATCAGAAATCGGACTTTTTTGCTTGCTTGATAAAAACATGATGATTGCTTCCGCAAAAACTTCCAGTCCGCTTCCTGCCGGAAAAATTTCATTTATAGAAGATCACGAAAATCCTCCGAGCCGCGCGTATTTAAAAATTCAGGAAAGCCTTTCTGTTGCAGACAGCATTTTTGGCTGCGGGCTTCCTTCTGCTTCTTCAAGGTGTTTTGAAGCTGGAGCGTGTCCCGGCGGCTGGACTTATGTTCTTGTGAATTTAGGCGCAAAAGTTTTTGCAGTTGACAGAAGCGAGCTTGTTCCGTCGTTAATGAAAAATCCGCTTGTGGAATTTTTGGCGCATGACGCTTTTACATTGAAGCCTGAATCACTTGGAGAATTCGACTGGGTTTTCAGCGATGTGATTTGCTATCCTGAGCGTCTTCTTGAATGGATAAAAATGTGGCTTGAAAGCGGAAAAACTAAAAAAATGATTTGCACAATAAAAATGCAAGGAAAAGCCGACTGGAATCTGATTTCAAAGTTTGAAGAAATTCCTGACAGCAAAGTTGTGCATTTGAATTACAACAAGCACGAGCTGACTTTTATACACTGCCAGAAAGACTGAAAAAATTTTGAAAATTATTTTATCATAAGAATTGTTCCGGCGGTCAAAAGAATCATGCCTGCCAGTGTCTTTGCCGTGAACTGTTCATGCAGAAAAATAAACGCAAGAATCAATGTAAGCACAACACTCATTTTGTCGATTGGAACAACTTTTGAAGCTTCCCCGATTTGAAGCGCCTTGTAATAGCATAGCCAGGAAGCTCCCGTTGCAAGCCCTGAAAAAATTAAAAACATCCAGCTTCTTTTGTTTATTTCAGAAATGCCGGATTGCGCGCCAGTTACAAACACCATGAGCCAAGACATCGCAAGAACAACCGCAGTTCTTATTGCTGTTGCAAGATTTGAGTTTACGCCGTCAATTCCTATCTTTGCAAGAATTGAAGTTAACGCGGCAAATACGGAAGATAAAATTGCAAAAATTAACCACATAATTTTCATTAAAAAAAAGAGACTGCTTTTGAAAGCAATCTCTTTTATATTATTACGGCTCGTGAGCCGGTGAAAATATGAAGCGAAGCGGAATATTTTCACAGATAACCACCCGCTATGCGGGT